>NZ_JBGOOD010000007.1:0-110262 GCF_041439475.1 Vibrio sp. 1S139 | reverse complement strand
AACATTACGTTAGACGGAATTTACGCTGAGCTTAGTGCTTAAGGTTCTGTCTATGTACCGCCCCAAAAACCTGTCCATGCCAATCCAGACAGAATAAACAACAACAGAACGAGCGATAACACACCTCCAATGTTCGCATGCAGATCACGCATTAAAATACGCGTTCCTGAACCAAATCGAAGCTTAAGAAAACCAGCGCGGCTCGCGTTATCTCTAGGTAACCATAAGTAAATACCACTGATGAGCAACAGAATAGACAAGCTTATTGCGACTTCAATTAGATAATCACCCCAATCACCAATCAACAAAGTGCCGTGAATGTCATTCGCGAGTTGGTACAGGCTGTCGCTACGCGGAATCTCTCCGACCACTTCGCCCGTATATTGATTTACCGTGGCGAAGACCGATGTGCCGTCTACAAGTGCTACCGAAAAGCGGTTAGCCAGATCAGGAGCTTTGCTCGGAACAAACTGGGTAACCGAACCTTGTGGGTATTGAAGTTGTACTGCAGCTAACTGTTGTGACACTTTAATCGGCTCGCCCGATGCAACAATCTCTAGGGCTTCGTGGTGGAAAGTCAATTCGATTTCATCATCAAACAGCATCACCAAACCTGTAATGCTCAGCATTAACATAAACGGGATAACAAATAGCCCAGCATAGAAGTGCCAGCGCCATGTGAGGAAATAGAGGGTTTTATTGCGGTCTTTGCTTTTTATATTGGTTTCCGAACCGGTTGTTGCACTGCTTTTAGACTGCGAAGTTGCTTGTGCTTTCGCAGGGGTTTGAGATTCATTTCTCAACATTATAATTTCCTTTGACACACGCAAACATACCTTCTGAAAAATCAGAAAGTAATCTGAGCATGTTTAACTTTACTTAATACTTTATTTTTTAATTATTTTAATGGGTTAGGTTTAAGCAATAACAAAGGGAGGGCCGCGCGGGGCTTGCCTCGTGTAGCGTTCGCTTAGAGCCAAAAAAGCGTAGCTGTCGGAGACAATAGAACTCAGTCGAGTTGTCAGTAGTGTAGTGGGAAGTTCATCTTGGTGAAACGTGGAAAAATGGCTAAACGGACACGGCTTTCCTTTATGAGTATTAGGTTCGCCTTCTTCGATTTGAACCAATTCAAAGCCATTGACCGTACATAACGACGCCCATACTCCCGCACTATTACCATGAGCATTGATAACAGGCATTAATGTCACTAGCGCCCAGCTTAATGCTGTTGCAAGTAACATGAAGAAGTTGAACGAGGTTCGGCGCATTATTCCAAGTCTTTATAAATTTCCCTTATTATGAGGGACTTGGAATATAGGTAAACGTAAAGATTAACAGCAAGTTAAAAAATTGAAGCTAACGCACACTCTTTTTCGTTAAATACTGGTTACAACACTAAAGCTAAGAAAGTAATACTCATCTCTTTGCAGCAGGCTTTCGATAAAAGAGACAATAAAAACGCCGCCTTACACCTTCCTCGAAAGAGGGTAATGTAAGGCGGCGTTTTAGAAATCGAATCTTGAGGTTTGCTCTTTGTTACCTATCTAGCAAACGTTCATGATTAACGAATTAACCGAAGATCTTGCTCCAGATGCTTGGGTTACGCTTCTCATGGTACTCTTCACGAAGGCAATCAATAGTACGAAGTTCTTGCTGTGTCGACGCTAAGTCACCTTGGTCTAGCTTCTGCTCAATGCTATCCAGTGATGCACTGATCTTTTTGAAGCCTTCCATGAAGTTGTCTTCTTTCTCGACTGGGTAAACACCCGTTTTCAGCTCTGCCACTAGCGTATCTAAACGAACGATAGGCTTTTGCATCTCTTCAATGCTTTGAGCTTCTGCCGCTTGTTTGAACGCAAGCTTCATTTCTTGCATGTTTTTCTTAAGGTCTACATTAGCAAATGCGTTGCCAGACAATACTGAAGCAGCGATTAAGCCAGATAAAAGGATTGAGCGAGTTTTCATTGTTTCTCCAAGTGAAGCGGTGTCTTTGAAGTTAGAGCCGTCATTACTGTGGCACTTCGACTTTATTATTTTCGGCTAGTGTATACAAAAATCTTTCAGGCACAAAAATTGATTGTGTCGAAATGCAAACCCGCCGACATTCTCTTAAACAAGATCTGAATATTCTGGGATTTCATTACGACCGCGCAAGGCCAAAAAGGCTAGGAACTGCTTTGGCGAATGGGTAATCACTTTACTCGAATCTACGCCCACTTCATCTAACAATGCGGCGACTAAGTCTAAGCCACCGACATCTAAACAGAAATGCGCATCGCTGCCTGTTGTAATAAATGCACCCTTCGCTTTCGCTATTCTTGCAATCTCATAGCAGCGGTCAACACTGCCAACTCGGCTATTGCCTTTGAGTGTGGTGTTGTTGATCTCAATCGCCACGTTGTTCTCAACCGCACATTGAATAACGGCTTCGAAATCGAAATCAAAATTAGGATTGCCTAAGTGACCAAGCGCATCAATTCGACCGCCCTTAATCACATTCAACAATGCTTCTGTATGGGTAGCGACATCCGATGGGCGAAATACTGGCTCATGAAAACTCGCGATCACCCAATCCAAGTTCTTATCCACACTCGGATGAATGTCGATTTCACCCTGTGTGTTCATGATGTTTGACTCAACACCTCGAATAATTGCGACATCTTCAATAAAACGAGGGAGCACACGCTGATTGCTGAAGAACCAATAGTGTGGCGCGCCCGGCATTGATTCTGAATGATCAGTAGTACAAAACATGGCTAAACCATTTTGCTTTGCCGACTTGGCGTTTTCGATCAATGTGCTGTAAGCATGACCACTTGCGTATGTGTGGGTGTGAGTATCTACTTTGAGTTCCATGAATCAATGCCCTCTTCGCTCGGTCAAAATACGTTTTTCAGAAAGTAACTCTGAATCTCTTTCAGGAAAAGAATACTTCAGAAAATGAATGCCTAATGGCAACAATTCGGCCAGTTTATCAGCTGAAAGTGACAATTAGCACCCTAACATAAAGGTTTATTACTGGTTCATTTACACGACACGGGAATACGTGGCTAACCAGAGCCAGCCAGCGCTTGGCCTTATCTAAGTCGAACCGCACACACTCGGTAATTGCGCCAATTTTTTGCAACCTACCCAAGTTCGTCAATACTTAAACCAGTCTACAAACCAGAGTGTTAGATGAGAAGAAGACGATATCCGCTGAGTATCCACATCACTAGCCTTTTCCTAATTTTGACAACACTTGTCGGTGCGGTATTGATTTCGATAAGTTATCGGCACTCCCAAGAGCTGCTGCTAGGCACAGTGCGCGAGATCAGTAATGAGCACCGCGACAAACTGGAATCAGTATTTAAACAAGCCATTGCCCCTGTTATCACAACCTTAAATGTGATGGCGGTGAGCCCGTTTGTTGCTCATCAAACTTCCGCTGTCGAAAAAGACTCTTGGCTTGCTTCGGTCGATATCATCTTCAAGCAAAACACCAATTTGGTCGCTCTATTTTATGGTTCTGAAGATGGTGACTTCAGAATCTTTCGTCCATTAAGCACCAATAAACAGAGAGCCGAAAACAGCGCGCCCGCTAAAGCGACCATGATGGTCAGCAGCACCAATCTAGACGGTGAAAACTTTATTACCTATCTTGATGGCGCACATCAAGTGATCAGTACTCGACAAGCAGAGAGTAAGTTCAACCCCACCACTCGTCCTTGGTTTCGTAACGCAAAGCCTGATGGCTCAATACAACTCTCTGAGCCCTATCTATTCTATTTCCTGCAAACCAATGGCATTACACTCTCTAGGCGTTCTGCCGATGGCAAGCATGTGGTTGGTGCCGACTTTACGTTGAGTTCCCTCTCTTCTCAGATCAGTGAATTAGCTTATTCTCCGCAAACCCGACTCGCCTTGTTCGATCAACATTTTAATCTTCTCGGTCAGCATCAACTTGAGCTATCAGTACCCAAGCCTGACTCCCAATCTGATGACACAAGTAAAACTGAGCAAACGAACAACCAAACGACGGGGAATCTCTCTGGCAGTGAGCAAGACCAAAGCTTCTTTAATGTGCCCAAACGTGAACAGATGGAAGCATTGAAAGCGTCCGTTATTGCGCCGCTTATCTCTGATGAAGAGAAGTTTAACCTCAATCTAAAAAACGTTGAGTACAACTTAAACACTTGGGCACTAACGCTAACGCCGGTTCAACTGACTCAAAATGTCACCTTATACTTGGCAGAAGCGACGCCACACAATGAGCTGCTCGCTGATCTTATCTCGATGCGAGACAAGCAAGTTGCGGTCGCGATTGGGATGTTGTTCATCTGCTTCGCTATCGTATGGTTTGTTGCTAATCGACTGTCTCAGCCGCTCAATACGCTGATGCAACTCACCGACAACATCGCTCGGTTCGACTTCAGGCGTACTCATTATCCCAAAAGCATGATTCAAGAAGTGGCTAACCTCGCCCACTCGATTGAGCTAATGGAACACACGCTTCATGATCTGATTACCCTACTTCGAGACACCGCCGGGAATCAGGAGTTTTCGATCTTAGCCAAGAACATTGCTCATCAAAGCTATTTAATTACCAAAGCAGAAACCATTGTCCTTTTCACTCAATCCAAAGAGAAAGACGTGTTTGATACGGCAGCCAACCTTGCCATTCTTCCTTTTAAGGCCGACATCAATGACTTCATCAAACACACGCCTTGGTTGCTGTGTCAGCTTAAATCTGGTGAGACGATCCATTTGAACAGAGAAGACAATGTTCTCAACTATTACCAAGATTCGATCTTCAATTCAGACCTGTACCTATTTCCACTATTAAACCGAGAGAAACTGTTGGTAGGGATTGTGGCAATTGGCTATGAGAGACCAATTACCGAGATGCAGGCAGACAAGCACGCCTTTTTAAGAGAGTTGCTCAGCTTTGCGGAAATAGCGAAAGACAACATCGACCAAATGCAGCAACAAAAAGACATGCTTAATGCCTTTATTGAGCTGATTGCATCGGCGATTGATACCAAGTCACCTTATACGGGCGGGCATTGCCAACGAGTGCCTGAGCTCACCAAATGGCTAACTCAAGCAACCATAGATGATGACCGCTATTACCCGCAATTCTCATTGGACAGTAAACAGTGGGAAGAGTTGATGCTCGCCGCTTGGCTTCATGACTGCGGCAAGGTGACCACGCCTGAATATGTGGTAGATAAGGCAACAAAACTGGAAACCATTTACGACCGAATCCACGAAGTGCGAATGCGTTTTGAGTTGTTGAAACAGCAAGCGGAAACCGATTACTGGAAAGCGATGGCGAACGGTGCACTACAAGAAGAACAACTCAAAATACTCGAACAAAGCCTGTCTGAACTGGATGAGGAGTTTGCCTTCGTTGCTGAGTGTAATCTTGGCGGCGAATCTATGACGGAAGAGCAGCTAGAACGCTTAGATCAAATAGCCAAACGCCAATGGAAACGTACACTGGATGATCAATTGGGTTTGTCTTGGTCTGAAAAAGAGAGATTTAATACCCAAAAAGAGTCGGTTGAGAAAGAGAGAACTGAGCCAACAAGTCAGGAAAAGGGTTTGCCTGTCATGGAGCCTCTGCTTGCAGACAAACCGGAGCATAAAATACCTTGGGACAATGGCTTTAACCCTGCCGATGTATGGCAAGAAGCGTTTGTACTTAAGCCCGGAGAAGTTAAATACAACCAAGGTGAACTGCACAATTTGAAAGTACGCCGTGGTACGCTAAACGATGAAGAACGTTTCATGATCAACGATCATATTATCCAAACCTTCACCATGCTCAACAAGTTGCCTTACCCGCCTTACCTTCAAAACATTCCGGATATCGCCAGCGGACACCACGAACGTATCGACGGTAAGGGATACCCAAGAGGCTTAAACGAAGACCAGTTACCTCTGCCGTCCAGAGCAATGGCAATTGCTGATGTCTTTGAAGCGCTCACCTCTAGTGATCGCCCTTATAAGAAAGGTAAACTCTTAAGCGAATCACTCAACATCATGACCGACATGGCCACCAGCGGTCATATCGATCCCAAGTTGTATTTACTGTTTTTGGAAAACAAAATCTACGATAAATACGCTGAGCGATTCCTAGAAATGAACCAACGCTGCGAGATTGACCCGCACGAACACATCGACCGAGTAAAAGAATACATACGCTCATTGTTCTAAGTTTTAAATTAACCATTCAGAGGATAAGCCATAACTCAATGGTTAGCTTTTAGCTGCCGACTCCAATACCGCAACGTCCACTACAGTCGCTACAGCCACTGTGGTGTGCGGTTTTTGTTTGGCTTTCGCCTTGCTGTGTCTTTTTACCAGCAATGTATTGGTGATGCTCGCCACGACAATCAGGTTAATGCCAATCATCTGCTGTGTAGAAAACACATCATCAAAGAACAAGCCCTGCCAAAGCGCGCTAAACAGCATGTTAGTAAAAATCAGAGGTGCCAACTGGGAGCCACTGTCTGCAAGCTTATACGCCTTGGAACGGAAGATTTGGGTATTGATGGTAAACAGTGCAAGACCAAGTGATCCGAGAACAATCCAGCGTAAATCGTCAAAAGACAGCAACGCCGACAAGGTTCCTTTCTCTGCACTTTCAAGTACATCAGGCACCGCAGAAACAGAAGTAAACACCACCATTGGTATCACAATAATTGCCGCAACTAAAAAGGTCCACGCGTTAAGCTCTGCCGGAGTCAGGCTGGTTTTAGACGCTCGGTACAAACTCACTTGCGAGCCAGAATTAAATACCCCCGCGAGAAGCCCAAGCAGAAGCGCAGGTCTAAAGAACTCCGAACCCAACTCAAACTGCGACCAATCCCCCGCCATCATCACTACGCCAACAAAGGTGACAGCTAAACACACTATCGTCGTTGTATGAATCTTGGTTCTAAATATTAACTTTTCTAACAATGGAATAAACAGAGGCCCCGTACTGAACAACACAACCCCTTCAACAAGCGTTAAGGTTTGCAGTGAAGTAAGGAAACACCACTGACACGCCACCATAAAGATCGCCCGCATCACCAAAGGTTTCCACATTTCTCGTGTCGGCTTGCTGATTTTGTAAAAGGTCAGGAAAAGAAATAAAAACAGACTGGGTAACAAAAAACGCACAAAACTGAGTAACGAAGTGGGCATCACTTCAGATAGATACTTGGCCATCAAGCCACTTAAAGACAAACTGAACGTCGACAACAACATGAAAGTCGTTGCCTTGGTAATATCAGACATAATTATCACCTCCTATGACATCTATTTTAGAGGCGTGACGTAATGAAAAATAGCGAGTAATATTAACTATAACTGTAAGGAAAACTTACCAATGAAAAAACTCGTTCCGCTTAAATCCGTTTATGCTTTCATTGCTGTTGCTGAGACTGGCAGCATGACCGACGCCGCGCGGGTATTGTACGTCAGTCACTCTGCGGTAAGCCAAGCTATCAAGTCACTGGAGCAACTGGTCAACAAACCGCTGTTTCAACGTGTAGGTCGCCGTGTTGTGCTAAATGCCGCAGGTAAGCGATATTACCGCAAAGTTGCTCCCGCACTTGAGCAAGTGATAGAGGCGACCGAAGAGCTTGCCAGAACGCCTAACGACCACCGCATTACCCTCAACATGGTCAATTCGCTAGCGATGCACTGGTGGATCCCACGAGTTCCCGACTTCCAAGCCTTCGCTCCCTCACTCGATATTCGTATTTCCACCTTAACTGGCCCTTTCGATATCGAGCAGGAAGGGGTCGATGTTGCGCTTGTACATGGCAAACCCAACGAGTGGGAACAATATTACAGCGAGAAACTGGGCGACGATGACCTAATCTTGGTGTGTAGCCCTACGATATTAAAAAACCAGACCGGATTGAGCGTCGAACAACTCGTCAAACAAAACCCGACCATTGGCGTTTTTAACCTCAGGCGACAACACGACTGGCAAGTGTGGTGCGACAATTACCAAATCCCAATGCCCACATTCCATAGCAACCTGACATTCGATGTCTCCATTCAAGCAGTACAAGCTGCGATTCGTTCACTAGGCGTATTGGTTACACATCGCTTGTTTGTGAAGGATGACATCAGCCACGGGATGCTTGTCGAACTGGGTAAACCGGTTGCTAACCCGCACCAAGATTTTTACTTTGTTTGCCCAAAAAACAAATTAAAACAAGAAAGTGTGCTAAAACTGAGAACATGGTTAAGACATGAATTCACACGCTCAGAGACAGCACTGAACGATGACATTCAAGACCAAGACCAAACTATCAACCAATAAGCGAGTAACAGCTCAGCAAGCTTACAAGAGGCCATTATGATTATTACCACCACACAATCAGTCGAAGGCAAACGCATTGTCGATTACAAAGGGGTTATTGCCGGAGAAGCCATTCTAGGGGTGAACGTTTTCAAAGATATGTTTTCAGGAATTCGTGACTTTGTGGGTGGGCGTTCTGGCACCTACGAGAAAGAACTGGAAAAAGCACGTAACTACGCGTTCAAAGAGTTAGAACAGAAAGCGATTGAAGCGGGTGCCAACGCGGTGGTAGGCGTAGATATTGATTACGAAGTATTGGGTACAGGCAATGGCATGCTGATGGTGTCTGCTAGTGGCACTGCGGTGGTGGTTGCTTAACTGAATCACTCGCTAAATCATGCGATTACCTAGAAAAACGCCCCTTAGCTAAATCGCTAACTAAGGGGCGTTATTGTATTCGCTGCCAAACTAGGCTTGAATATCTCTAACTCGCACGATCTGCGGGCTCAGAGAGCATGGCATCAAAAGAGGCAATTCGAGCCAAAAACTCTTTTCTATCTTTAGGCATAATTGAGCTTGCCATTGGTAAGTTCGCCTTCATCGCATCGACGGCGCGACCACGAACCAATACCTCAAAGTGCAAGTGCGGGCCAGTAATACGACCAGTAGCACCCGATAGCGCAATTTTCTGACCTCGCTTAATTTGCTGACCTTTCTTAACTAAGAAGCGGCTCAAGTGAAGATAACGCGTCGTATATACGCTGTTGTGTTCAATCACCAAATATTTACCAGCATACGGGTGGTCACGAAGTGCCACCACTCGACCATCACCAGTTGAGTAGATAGGTGAACCAACAGGTGTCGCAAAGTCGGTACCATTGTGCGGTGAGATTCGCCCAGTTACTGGGTGTCTTCGTGTCGGATTGAACGAAGAAGTGATTCTTCGGAATTTTCTGTCGACTGGGTATCTATCAAAGGCTTGCTCTAGACTATTTCCCTCTCTGTCATAAAAAAGACCATCTGGTGCTAGAAAAGCTGCGACTTCTCGGTTTCTTAATTGAATTGAGATACCTTGAATTTCTGTTTTACCCGTTAGGTGATCATCCGTGTACTGCTCTTTGACCAGTACATTAAAGCTGTCACCTGCTCTTAGTTCACGAGCGAAGTTAACTTTATCTTTCAACGTGCGGGTGATATTGGCTATCTGGTTAGTAGTTAACCCCGCTTTGTAGGCTGACGTTGAAAAGCTACCGTGAACACTACCCGCATAGAGTTTTTCTTTCCATTCGCCTGGGATCTCGTGGAATTTATAGGTGAAGCTACCATCATCGCTTCGAGTAAAGGCTGCTTGCTCAACCAAACTCTCGTGATAAATCAGCTCCACAAGCTGTTTTGAGTCACTATCCAAAAGCAACTCTAGATGGTCACCAGGTTTTATCGTATCGAGTTTCAAAGATTCAAGATCCGCTTCCATGATCTTATGAACCGTTTCATAAGGCAGATTCCATGACTCGAATATGTTACTGAGGGTATCGCCAACTTTCACAAAATAATGGACCTTAACCAAAGAGTTGGGAGTCGCTTGCGAGTCGATGACTTCCTTATCATTAGGTTGAGAACCTTGGTAAGGTGTTATTTTGATAGAGATTTCTGGTGCTGGTTTGGAGTGAAAAGAGAGCAAAGCAGCAAGGGAAAATGCGCTGATCGCAGTAACGATCAGACCAATACGGAGGAACTTCATAAAATACTTAGCGGTTATAACGAGGAACTTAGAAAGTGTTATAACATAACAATTAAATCAAAAAAATAAATGAAATGTAAGAAACCATAGCGCGATAGGTGTGAAAGTATGGTGAGCATGCAAAGCCCACCACCTTAGTTAACACGGATCTTTACCTCATATTACTCTTCACGAAGTACTTCGAAGCGTTCTAAGCCTCGCAGCATCTCAAAGTCCGGCTCTTCAGTTAGCAGCTCTCTCATGGACCCACTGGCTTCAATAGCGCGCTCTAAGTCATCGATAGCTTGACCTTCTGCCCCTAATCGAGCATAGGCGCAAGCACGTTGATACAGGGCATGAGCATTTTGGTCATCGACTTCTAATACACGGTTACAAAGACTCATTGCCCAGTGGTATTCCTGTATATCCATAGCAGCGTCAGCTTTGGCAGTAAGTGCTTCTAAATCTCCAGGACGAACCTTCAGTATTTCATCGTAGATTTCAATTTTTTGCTCTGCCGTTTGTGCGTTCTGTGCTCTCAACCATAGGTTATGAATCTCATTGATAATTTCAATTTCGCGGTTGTTGTCGGAAATGATTCTGGTCTTGCGCTTAAGATCCCGTTCAAGAACATTAAACTTCTTCTCATAGTCTTGAGCGATAGAATTAAGTCGCTTATCAGCCATGTCTTGAGTTGTGTGTTTAAGCTCTTTGATGGATTGCCAACCCACCAGCGCGATAAGAGAGGCCACACCAGCAATAATGTAGAAGAAGTAGGTTACGGTTACATTGGCGTAATTCAGAGACTTGTCTGCCACAGTCAGTTCCCGGTCAGTCATCTGAATGGTCAAGCGTCTTTCAAGATCCTGCTGTTCCATTCGAAGCTGCTTCAACTCATCCAAGATATAGCGTTCCATCAGCGGTCTATCCAAATACTCTTGTTCCGAGTACTTAACATCTTCGCTTGCAAAACTCATCGTGCTGAACACCGAGATAACTGCAACCAATAAGATTCGAAGCATTATACATTCCTTATATGTTTATATTTAGACTAACTGTATCTCGTAATAGGCATACAAGCTAGGAAGTCGACAAGTTTGCTATGTCCATATTGGAATTAACACTCTAAAACATCATTGATAATTATAAAACACCTGAAGCAACATCATTAATTTCTAAATTATAAAAATACCGCGTAATACTGTTCTATATGATTAATTCGCGATGCGAATATACCGAAAAATGGTTTATTGCATCGAGATGAATCTTATATTAATAACGATCAGAACGAGGTTAATTTGAATAATCCACGATACGATTTAGTAAGCCGTGTACTGCACTGGGTAATGGCTTATGTAATCATCTATGCAACGATCGCAGGGTATGTGATGCACTATGTCACCAGTCATCCAGAGCTGTTTTCTTTTCTGTCAGTGCTCAACATGTCATTGGCGACCGTTGCGACACCATTGCTTGTGGTTCGTTATATCTGGAGCCACTTTCGCTCGTCGCCAAGCATGCCAACCTCTGTGCCTGAAGGGCAAAAATGCGTTGCCAAGCTTGCACACTCTTTGATGTATCTTGTGATGTTTATGGTTTTCAGCACCGGCTACTTAATGCTAAAAGAACCGTACTCTTTATTTTGGTTAGTGAGCGTAAATAATCTAATTACCGACTCTGCAATCAACGGCTTCTTTTTCTATTTCCATCGTGCCAGTTGTATTGCCCTAGCCTGTTTAATTGTGCTGCATATCAGTGCCGCACTTAAACATCACTTTGTCTCTAGGAACTATGTATTGAAGATGATGCTCTAGATTCAAAGAATTCAAGACAATTTGCACAAACAACAAAAAAGCCATAGCATGTTCGCTATGGCTTTCTTATTTCTATTTGATTACTTGGTTTGAGTATCAAGCATCACTTGCCAGTATTCACACTTGGCCAAGAACTCTTTTAAATAAAGCTCTGGGTTAGCAAGCTTCTCACCGCCTTTAACATCAGCTCCAGTCACACGCCAAAAGCCACGAGTGACCAAGTTTCGATGATAAATAAAATCGTTGAGTTCATTAGCCTTCAAAGGAAGTTGTTCACCAAACGTATTTTCGTAGCGGCTCAGAGTCGAGGCTTGTTCACTTGGCTTCTCCCTTAAAAAGGTATCCAAATCCAAACCTAATGACTGTTGCTGCTCTTTTGATAGGGCTTTAGCTAATTTAGAGATCACACTGAACAGAGCCAACTCAACTTTTTGAGACGCTAATAACGATGCGCCTAAAAGCGCATGTTCGTTGGAAATATGTTGTTCTGTTGATGAAACGGTTGCTGTTGTCACTGTGTTAACCTCAAATAATCATAACGGGTGTTACTGAACTGGATAGAGTCTTTTCACTAAGCTGAATCTTATTCTTGTCATTAAGAAGAATCTTGCAGCTAAGCAGAGCCTTTCAACTAAGCAGAATCTTTTAGCAGAACGCGGTCAGTATCAATAATGGTGAAGCCCGATGCATCTTCATTCTTTTCGACTTGCACTAAACCTTTAAAACCAATCTGCGACAGCTTCTTCGCAAGTTGATCTGGTGCTGTTTCAAAAACAACATTCATAAAAGGTAAAGACTCAGTATCAACAAAACCATGCTCGTTAAACAGTTCCATTGCTTGAGATAAATGGTCTGAGTCGGTTAATTCAATAATTTCTACAACTTCTTCCAACAACATTTTCGATTCCATATTCGCCAGAAAGTGACTGACACAAGCCGGTTCTTTTTGCTTGCATACATCCCGATGCCCTAAGACACCCCTTTAGTAGTAGGGAGATCATAACATATTAATAATCGTAAAATATGTTTTATTTTTCCTAAGCTACTGGGAATACTAGAAAAGAATAGAAATTGGTGAAACATAAGCAACACCAATTCATAGTATCGATAACGGTAAACCTGATTTGAGGTGATCAAGCAACCGTTACTTGAGAATCGCCCGTTTCTACAATCGATTCTTGTAACAAGCCAGCATAAATACCATTGTGTGCCACCAACTGTTGATGATTACCTTGCTCAACAATTTCACCCTTTTCCAACACCAAAATCGTATCTGAGTGACGAACGGTACTCAAACGGTGTGCAATCGCAATCACAGTTTTTTCCTTGAAAAGGCGCTGCATTGCTTTTTGAATCAGGTCTTCGGTGATTGAATCTACCGAACTGGTCGCCTCGTCAAGCATCATCAATTGACCACCCTGTGCAACCGCTCTAGCGAACGAGATAAGCTGCGTTTGCCCTACAGACAAGTTGGAACCGTTCTTTTCCAAGTGGAAGTCATAACCTTGTGGCAATTGTTCAATAAACTTATCGGCATAAACATAGCGCGCCGCCTGTTCAACCTTAGTTCTAGATAGATGCGTTTTGCCCAGCGCGATATTGAATTGAATGGTCTCTTCAAATAAGTGCACGTCTTGCATCATCATTGAGAACAAATGAGCAGAGTCTTCACTTGAGATCTGTGACAGCTCTATTCCATTCAACAAAATGCTGCCTTCATAATCTTGGTAGGTTTTAGAGATCAGACGCAGAATCGTCGACTTGCCCGAACCCGTCGAACCCACAAGGGCGATTTGATGCCCTTTCTCCAATACAAACGAGACATTCTTTAGAACGTAGGGAGAGTCGTCTTTGTAGCGGAAGCTTACGTTCTTAAACTCTAGGCTCACAAACTGTTCAAGCTGTTTCTCAACCTTGTTAGATGGCAGCAGGTTACGCCCTTCCTCTTCAGTCGGCTCAACAAACAGTTCTTCGATATGGTCAAACGCTGCAAATGAACTCTGAATCGAAGCGATCTGCGAAGTAAAGTCTCGGATCGGAACAAACACTTTCTCTAAAGTATTGATGAACGCAATCAGCACACCCAAGGTGAGCGCTCCTTCTATCACTTGCTCAGAGCCATACCAGATCATAATCGCGATAGTGATTGAAGTGATGCCGGAGATAAACGAGAACAAAATCGCATCGTATTTATTGATCTTCTTCTGCGCTCTTAAAAACTCATCGGTATAGCCTTGGTAGCGTTGCTCGACTTGCTCTTCCGCTCGGTACATCTGAACGGTTTTCATGCCAAATAAGACTTCTTGTAAAAAGCCAATACCGCGAGCGAGAGAAGAACGAGTCACCTTATAGAGAGCACGAAGTCGGTTTCTCACATACACCGTCAAATACATCACTGGCGGCATAATGATCAATACAATCATCGTTAACTGCCAATCAATGAAGAACATCATCACCAACAGAGCAATGGTATTGATGCTGTCTTTAACTAGCCCTACAACCGACTGAACAAACGTCTCGCCGATGGTTTCCAAGTCACTGGTTAATCGTGAAAGCGTTACCCCAATCGGTGTGTTATCAAAATAGCTGCGCGGTAGTTTGAGCACGCGAGCAAACAATACTGAGCGCATGTCAGTTATCGTGTATTGACCAGTTTTACGCAGATTGTACGAATAGGTGGTATCCACCACATAACTCGCCACCAGCACGGCAACGAGATAGAAGACGTATTCGAGCAGACCATCCATATCCCCGTGACTCAGGTGAACATCGATCACTTGAATGATCAGCCAAGGGAACAACAAGCTCGTGATGACAGAAAGAGGAAGCATAGCGATGCCCAGAATCGCAGAGCCTTTGTATTTCTTAGCAAACTTAAAAAAGTGCTTGAGGTACTTGAGATCAACACGTTTTAACATGCTGCTGCCTCCGTTTCATTCTGCTGTAGTTGCCATGTATCGTAATAGTAATCACAGGTTTTCAATAACGTGGCGTGGTCGCCCTTCGCGATCACTTTACCTTCGTTCAACACGATGACTTCATCCATATATTCAAGGGCATTAACGCGGTGTGAAACCACAAGAACCGATTGATTTTCCAAACGTTTAAACAAACCTTCCAAGATCTTACGTTCTGTTTCATAGTCGACAGCCGATAGAACGTTATCCATGATGATCAGGTCGGTGGGTTGCAATAAAGCACGCGCAATACTTAAGCGCTGCTTCTGACCACCTGACAACATGATCCCTTTCTCACCGACTAAGGTTTGATCGCCGTGTTCAAAACGTGTCACATCACTAGCCAACTGGCTGAGCTCTAGCACTTCATCAACCTGACTCTTTGCCAAATCGGTATCTAGGCTACCAAAGCGGATATTGTCTTCGACGGTTGCTGAAAACAGGTAAGGGTCTTGAGTCACGGTTTTCACGTAACGGCGTAAGTCACTGCGTGAGAAGCTAGTGACATCTCTTTCACCAAGGAAAACAGAACCTTGTGGTACATCCAAGTGGTGGTTTAAGCAGTTCACTAATGTCGTTTTACCCGCTCCGATCCCGCCTAACACACCCACTTTCTTACCTGTTGGAATATCAAAGCTGATGTCATCGAGAATCACGCGTTCTTCACCTGAATAGCTGAAGCTGAGATTGCGAACGGAAAACGTTTTTCCCTTCAGCGATTCAACATCTAATTCAGTAAGCTTATCTTCATCTAGCTCTGGGACTTTGGCATTAAGAATGGTTTGTGCACTTTGGATACCGACCATGCCTCGCTGATAAATGGTCGCGATTCTGCCAAGTTGCATCAATGGCATAGCAAGCAAAACTGAGTAAGTCAGAAAGGCGGTAATCTCACCAAGTGTGAGTTCCTGTCTCATTAACATGTAGCCACCAAGCCCAAGAATGATGATTTTCATCAGGTCATTGGCGTAGTCGAGTACCGGCATAAAGAAGACTTGAATGCGTGTAATTTTAAGGCGGCATTCAAGCAATAACTGGTTCAGTTTTTCAGTTTCAGCTTTCACCCAAGGTGACATCTGCTGGCTCTTAATGAGATCAATCCCAGACAGGTAACTCATTAGCTGAGCAGACAGATTTTGTAGGCGCTTCATGTGCTCTAAATGCAGCGCTTTCATACGCTTGAAGCCCACACGGAAAATCACAAAAGCGATTGAGATAGGAATGATCGAATACAGTGTGAGTTCTGGCGATATGCGCCACATGTAAAGAGGCGTCAACGACAACGCAAGCAAGGCATTGAAGAACTGCAAGAAGCCGACACCAAACAGCAGTCGAATGCCACTAAGGTCATTGTTGATAATCGAGATCAGTCGACCCGAAGCAAAGCGTTCGTGAAAGCTGCTCGGTAAGCGATTCAACTTTTGTAGAAGTGTACTTTTAAGTGCGGCCTCTGTAATTCGCCCCGGATTAAGCGCATAGATACGAGACAGAATTCTCACCACCACCATGGCAACCGACATCCCGACCACAATCCAAACATAGGTTTGAAGCTGTTGGTGGCCAGTTGAAGAGGCATCATCAATCAAATCTATCGCCAATTGGATATAGCGAGGGATCTCTACTTGTAACCAGTTGACGAGAAAGATGAACACAATCGCCAATAAGTACGAGGTGCGATTCATGCGCAGATAATGGGCAATAAACTGTCTTTTATTCATAGTATTCTTTGTTTAGGGCAGGCTCACAGCGAGATTTAACGATATAACCGGGCAGTTAAGCTAGATAGGTTCATCGCTGAGGTAAAGATACATCAAAAACACTTAGTTGACAATATCAACCATATTCAATAATTAGTTTCGGGTATTAAGTTTTAGCATTGCTAGAAACAACTTTGCCGCCAAAAGTGGCGGCAAATAAATAGCTTAGCAGGCTAGTATTGATAACGGCTAAAGCATCTCTTTGGCAATCAAATGCAGCAAAAAGGTTTCACGTTCAATACTCATGCCCTTTTTAGGGCTCTCGGCCATAGTCTTCTCGTTATGAGCAATTGCGTCATGAATGTTAATCCACACCGGTTTCATCCCGTTTTTCACTTCATA
The DNA here is from genome assembly GCF_041439475.1 of Vibrio sp. 1S139. Taxonomy (NCBI): domain Bacteria; kingdom Pseudomonadati; phylum Pseudomonadota; class Gammaproteobacteria; order Vibrionales; family Vibrionaceae; genus Vibrio; species Vibrio sp. 1S139. The sequence continues at coordinate 93,385 of NZ_JBGOOD010000007.1, read as the reverse complement.
ATCTTCGTAAGCCGTTTCACCAAGCTCACGATCGATCTTGCATGAGTAGCAGTAAGAAATCATGTGCATCATGTCTGCATCATCTTTGTACCAAGGACGAAACTCTTCAAAAATGCCGAACGGCTTGATGCTATGGATATTCTTCGCGCCAGTCTCTTCTTCGAGTTCACGAACCATACCTGCGATCACATCTTCCCCTTCATCCAAACCACCACCAGGAATGGTGTAGTCGTGATAACGCTCTGTATACAGCATCAGAATGTCTTCACCATCTAACACAATGGCACGGGCAGCGTTGCGCTTATAGACCGTTTTATTGTCTAGATGGTCGATATCAGGATGGATGGTTGTTTTTAGGTGTCTCATGATTCTGACTGCTCTACTGAATTTGGCGGCATCATATCATAATCATCAATAGATTCGAGGTTCACAACCGCTAACCAGAACGGATCGGACGGGGATATTCCTACGGTAACTTGAATCCACTTAGCTTGATCTAACACTCAAAAAGTCGTTAAACATGAAGAAATATCAACCTATTTCAATATCTTGACCAAATTAGGACAACCTTTTCTGAAATCTAAAATATACTAATTTCATAGAGCTTCTCATTTGGTTCTGTAGAACTTAACGCATTCGATTATAGAGTTATCACGTAGGAGATAGACATGAAGAAAATTGGTTTGATGGCTGTATGTGCCGTTGTATTAGGCGGTTGTGCAAACGACTATGCAGAATATAGCGAGGGCCAACGTGTTTCAGTCGCTAACCCAGCAGCGGTTTATTGTGTTCAACAAGACGGTGAATTAGACACGGTTACTGAAAACAATCAGCGTACAACTTACTGTGTATTCGATGACGGTGAACGCATTGAGCAGTGGGAATACTACCGCAACCACCACGAGCAAGATTCAGAAACCCAAAGTTAATCACTGTAATACAACACATGAGCCTTTTGGCCAATGTGACGGGCGGTGATTACGTTCGCGTGAGCAGAAGAAGGCACAAAGCTTCGAGCTTACTGTCTGATTGCCTTTGCGAGTTTAAAGGCCGTTATTGGCATCACGAGAAAGAAATAATCACCTATCGCCACCAGCGATGTGTGAGATCCGATTCCGGATCTAAATAACGGTTCAATAAAGTCAGGTTAGTATCTAGCAGTGCTAGATATTCCCTGACTTTTTTTATGTCAGTATCGACAGGAGTTTGCTGGATACAGCGCTCCAATATTGGGAGTAAACTGTCCACAATTTCAAAGTGAGATGAACGCCCAACGAGTTCCTTTGCGGCTATCAGTGCTTCCAAGGACAACCTTTCAGGCTCACGCCTTACGGACTCCAAGTCTCTCTCAAATGCGCCCGCAGAGACACCTTCAAGATAGACTCGGTAGGTCGTCAGTACATCCATCAATAGAAACAATTGCCCTTGAGTACTTTGATGAGGATATGGCACCGCAACATGAGCCTCTAGCTGACGATCTATTTGCAGCTCTACCCCAAGTGCAGAACACTTCTCGACTAGAACCTTAAGCAAACCTTGCTCGTCCATCAACATCTGGATGTCAAAAATACGTTGCAAGTGATAGTCATTAGAAATGAATGTTACCCGTACACTCTGCCCACGAGTAAACAATCCACTGTCAATCATTTCCGAAGCTAGGTTTTGAATATTCTCTACTGTATTTGTCGAAAGCTGTTCTAGTAAAACTGCACTCAGCATAAACGGAACTTCACATTGACTTTCCAGATTTCGAAAATACGCGTGCATTGCATCAGCTTCGGAGATTGTCTGGCCCTTTGTCACTCCACCACAAAATGCAACCGCAGTTTGCTGATTCGACTCTTCTACCAAAAGCTCAGCAAGATATTCAACCAGAGCATCAACTCGACTGATTCCTTCATCAGTCAATTTATTCTCATTAAGTCGCTTACCCAGCACAATAAGGAGGTGATTAATGCTCATTTTATGTTCAAGTCTCGTTTTGGGGATTAGATGGAGTGAATTATGTATACAATACTTGTTAACAAAAGTATTTTGAAATTCTTATATGTTGCTCGCAATAATGCTCACTATTGATAGCGACATCTTAGGTAATACAAGAATAAACGTGTCGCTTTACAGCAAACATAGCACGCTCTTGTATTTCATCGCTCTATGCTTGTTAGCACTAGTCGATAAAAGAGCCCTTTCAATCAATGAATACGCTCTATCGCATAACTGTTTCACCCACAGAACAGGTTCACTCAAAGAAGTGCAACTAACCAAATACAAATTTTGCACAGAGTTCGTCCATCGAACCGTCTTCACAGGAAGTTACTATGCTGTCTATTTTTGATATCTACAAAATTGGGGTTGGACCATCCAGCTCCCACACAAATGGACCAATGATCGCTGGGTTTAACTTTACCCAAAAAATTGATGCTCAGCTTAAGCAAGTGAAGCGTATTCAAATCGACTTATACGGCTCGTTATCATTGACGGGTATTGGTCACCACACAGACAGAGCGACCTTGTTAGGTTTGCTAGGTAACCGCCCCGACACCATTAAAATCACCAGTGCTAACCAAGCAATGCGTAAGGCGATTGAAGATAAATCTCTATTGGTTAGCGGTAACCATGAAATTTATTTCGATGTAGAAAGCGATCTGCTCTTCCACAAGACCAACCTTCCGCTGCATGAAAATGGTATGACTATCTCTGCCTTTAACGAAAGCGGCAGCCTTCTGGATATGGAAACCTACTACTCGATTGGTGGTGGCTTTATCGCAACCGCTGATGAGCTACAAAACGGCAAACAGGAAGCAGAAACTCAAGTTGAGTTCCCTTTCTCTTCTGCTGATCAGTTGCTTGAACTATCCGAACAACAAGGACTGAGCCTTGGTGGCTTAATTCTACGTAACGAAGTTTCATTCCAAGGTATGGATGTGATTGACCAGAAAGCCGACCAAATTTGGAAGGTGATGTCTCTGTGTATGCAGCGTGGCTTTGACACGGAAGGCATCCTTGATGGCGGCCTAGAAGTCACTCGTCGAGCACCTGCTCTGCTTAAAAAGCTTGAAGCGAATGCCTCGATTGAAAACGATCCAATGGAGATCATGGATTGGATTAACCTATTTGCCTTTGCCGTGAGTGAAGAGAATGCAGCGGGCGGTCAGGTCGTGACATCACCGACCAACGGTGCGGCTGGGGTTATTCCTGCGGTATTGATGTACTACCATCGTTTCATCAAGGAGCTAGACACCAAGCAGCTTAAAGACTTCTTGGCAGTCTCTGGCGCAATCGGCATCTTATACAAAACCAACGCTTCGATTTCTGGCGCAGAGGTAGGTTGTCAGGGTGAAGTCGGCGTTTCTTCATCAATGGCCGCAGCAGGCCTAACTGCCCTACGTGGTGGTAGCAACGAACAGATTTGTATTGCCGCTGAGATCGCGATGGAACACTCACTGGGCATGACATGCGATCCGATCGGTGGCCTTGTTCAGGTGCCATGTATCGAACGTAACGCAATGGGTGCAATGAAAGCCATCAATGCATCGCGCATGGCGTTGAAACGTACCAGCAAGTGTCTTATCTCGTTAGACAAGGTTATCGAGACCATGTATCAAACAGGTAAAGACATGAACAAGAAGTACCGTGAAACTTCTCTAGGCGGCCTAGCCGTGATCCACATGGCACCACCTTGTGAATAAAAGACAGGAACACGAGTGGAGAAAGCCTCTATAGAGACAGCATTCTTGTAAACTTAGTTTTCAATATCTCAACAAAGCCAGCCACCAAGCTGGCTTTTTTATTGGCTAAAGCCCAACAGCTAATTGAAAGTGATACTCACTCAAAATAACTTACAGAATGACTACCTCTAACTTTCCCTTTATTAGTTCATTACTTAGCCACAAATGATGATGGCTAAATTTCATACCGCCATGCATCCACTTGCAAAATCTAACGTTGCAAATCTCATTCATGAGAAATATGAATGCACTCATAAGAAAAGATATATCGAGTAAAGTTCTGTTTGGGACAGATGTTTCAGTTTATGTATTACTGCTAATGATATTATATATCGGGTAATTACACTACATATTAATACAAACATGAGAATAAAATAATGTGGAATAGATTAAACAAATCAATGATGTTCTGCCAAATGATGTTCGGACTTTCGTTCTATGGCGTCATGGTGATCTTGACTCGTTTCTTCCTTGAAGATCTGAACTACAATGAAGCCGACACCATGATGGTTGTTGGTGCTTTCTCTGCAATCGGACCGCTATTTGCTATCGCAGGTGGCTTTATCGCCGACAAGTTTTTAGGCGCTTACCGATCTTTAACCATTGCCTTCCTAGGGTTCGCAAGTGGTTACGTTCTACTGGTACTTGGTGCAGCAGCAACCAATGTTCCGATGGCATTATGTGGTATTGCGTTAGCAAGTTATGCACGTGGTTTGATGTCCCCTTCTTACCCAAGTCTTTACAAACGCACGTTCAAAACTCAAGAAGATTTTGAGAACTGCTACCCAATCAACTACTCAGTAAACAATATTGGTGCTCTGTTAGGCCAATACCTGTTCCCAATGCTAGTGCTTGTTGTTGGTTTCCACGGTGGTTTCCTTCTTTCAGCGGTTCTAGCCGGTGCTGCGCTTCTGATGATGATCTTTGTTCGCAAAGGCCTTGTTGAAGCAAGTGCTGAAATCGACCAAAAACCAGTAAACACTAAAAACTGGGCAGCGTTCCTTGGTCTTTCTGCAGCAATGATCGGCTTGGTATTCTTCATGTTCTCTAACATGGATATTGGCCAAAACATCGTGTATGCAATCGGTGGTGCAGCGATCATCTACTTTGTCTCTTTGATGATGAAATCGAAGAAATCAGACATGCTGAAAATGGGCACTATTTTAATCATCACATTCCTGACGACATGTTTCTTCGTGTACTACGGTCAGATGATGACTTCGATGACAATGGTAGCGATCAACACAATGCGTGGCGATCTATTTGGTTTCATCCCTGTCGCACCTGAAGCTTCAATGGCAATGAACCCACTATGGTGTATGGTTGCTGGCCCTATCATCGCGGGTATCTTCTCTAACCTAGAAAAGAAAAACATTAACTTCTCAACTGCAACCAAAGTCGGTTTCTCTTTCATCCTTACGGCTATCGCTTTCGGTATCCTTACGATGGCAGTAACGACAGTTGGTGACGATGTTCTGATCCGCCCAGAAGTCTTCCTAGCGATTCACTTCTTCCTAGCATTCGGTGAAGTGATTGTAGGTTCAATGGTTGTAGCCTTCATCCTGTCTGTTGCACCTAAGCACATTGAAAACTTCTCAGTAAGCTTGTTCTCTGTTGCTATCGCACTATCAGGCATTGTTGGCGCGGTATTCTCAACGTCTATTGCACTAGAGAAAGGTCAAGAGATCACACAAGAGATCGTGCAAACGGTTTACGGTGATTACTTCCAAATGCTGACTGTTCTTGCCGTCGTGATGGTAGGTATCGCAATGGCAGCATCGTTCATTATTCGTAAGATGCTAGAAGCTGCGAAAGCCGCTGAAGAAACGATTGAACTAGAGCAAGCAAACAGCTAATTCTGTTCGCTGAGTCAAACCAATCCTAAGAGCCCTTTAGTTTTCTAAAGGGCTCTTTTTTGTAGGATCCGTTTCTCAATAGGATCTGTCGTATAAGTTAGGTAGTACATGTGTAAATAAAAGTAAATGATAACTATTAGTATTGAGTGTTTTTTAGTTCAGGATTATGATGTGGAAATCCAAATCTAAGAGAGCCTTATATGAGCAAGCCTAGCCCTATCACATTAACCGTTACTCAAACCTCAACAATTACTCCAAACATGCAGCGCATAACGCTTAGCGGTGAGGGATTAAGTAAATACCCAACAGAATGTGCCGGCGGCTACATCAAGCTTTTATTCTCGCCACTTGGCACGACTGATTTAAGCCAGCTAAACGAAGGTGAGCGCCCAACCATGCGTACCTACACCATTCGTCAGTACAATCCTGTAGAGCAATGGATTGAAGTCGATTTCGTTCGTCACATCACTAAAGATTTGCAGTGTGGCTTTGCTGCAAGGTGGGCAATGAACGCGAAAGTGGGTGACACTATTTCAGTGGCTGGTCCTGGTTTAATTCAGGGGCTTAACCTAGAGTCAGACTGGTTCTTCTTAGTTGCAGACATGACGTCCCTACCTGCGCTTTCTGCAAAAGTAAAAACGCTCCCAGAAACAGCAACTGGTCACGCTATCATTCAGATCAACTCAGCAGCAGATAAGCAGGTACTTGAGACTCCTCAAGGTATCAAAGTAACCTGGTTGATTGAAGATGAAACCTCAGAGTCACTTTCACAAACCGTGCGCAACACAGAATGGTTAGAAGGTCAGGTTTCAATATGGACAGCGTGTGAATTTGAAAGCATGCGTGAGCTAAGACAATACTTCCGCAACGAAAAAGAAGTCGCGAAAGAGAACATCTACATCAGCAGCTACTGGAAACGTGGTGTCACTGAAGATGGCCACAAAGTGTTGAAACAGCAAGATGCTCAAGATTTAGCGGGGTAAGTCTTTTACTACCTACAGCTTCTTACTAGATAAAGAGAAAACGCCCTTAACGAAGTTTGTTTCGCTAAGGGCGTTTTTTCATTTAACTTAATAGAGATACCTATTCACAAATCCCCAATCACTCAGGCGATCTTTTAAGTCAATGAGATAACTAAGCCAGCAATAATTAGAGATACGCCTACACCGCGAGTCGCGTGCCACTTTTCCTTTAAAAAGTAGATCCCCATCACTACGCCGAAAATGATACTCACTTGCCTAAGAGCAACAACCAAGCTGACATTTTCAGTCATGGTCATCGCAAACAGCACTAAGCCATAGGTCGAAGCCATCATAATGCCTGCAAGCGTGGCTTTCTTTCGCAGTATCCAAGCATTAGTAAACTCGATTCTTTGGTTGGTTACGAATAACCAAACACTCAACGGAATCACAATTGCCCAAAACTGAATGCCTAGGTAGAAAATCGCGGTGTGCTTGTTAGTTATAACTGGTGTGCTCAAAGGATCGAGTAACAGAAGCGCTTCTTTATCAATGATGGAATAGCCCGTGGTACCAATGGCCGCGATTAACGCCCACAGTACGCCAAGGTTGAGATACGCTTTTAACCTAAGATCTGAAAACTTCTTAAGTGGTACAAACAAACAACCCAAGGTAATCAAGGTGAAGCCAAACCATTGATTAGGTGACAGCTCATAGCCTATCAACACCGTGCCTAAACCCACCATCAACACGGGCAGTGCCCGTGCCATTGGGTAAATCACACCGATATCAGCTTGTTTATAGGCCGCGCCTAACCCAATCAAATAGATGATTTGACAGATCCCACTCAAGAAAACCAGTTGCCAAAATGGAAGTAAGATATTTGACAGTCCAACGCTGTGAACATACCAGATCAAGTAAGGCGTCAATATCGCTGCGGCGGCAAAGCCAGAGGCTAAGAAGAATGACGAGCCCGAGCCTTGATTAGATTTACCTAGAACGTTCCAACCCGCGTGAAGCAAAGCCGAAATGATCACGATTACAATCGCAGAGAATTCCATTTCATTCCTAAATTATTGATGAATTAGCACAACGGCTGACAACAGGTGATAAAAAGGCCTCCGAATAAGAGACCTTTGAGCGTTTCAATTGGGCAATCCTGCATAATTGCAGATATGCCAACGTTATAACGTATGACTAGCGCTCTAGCTGTGCGATCGACTCGATGCTGATCGCGTCATGACGCCAATATTCAATATCGCAATCAATCAAATCACCGTCTTGATTGTAATTAACACGCTCAACCACCATAGCAGGAGAACCAGAAGTCGCACGCAGAGCTTGCGCGGTTTCGCCAAGCAAAGACGTTGTGCTCACTCGATAACGGATCTTCTGATACACCACACCAAAGTGCTCACGGTAGATGTCCGTCAACGATTTAGACAAGTCATAATCAAGCAAATTAGGGAACAACTCTGGTCGAATGTAGTTGGTCACATACACAACGGGCCTGTCTTCAAGATAACGAACTCTGTCTACTCGATAAACGTCCGAAAAAGGTTGCAGCTCAAGAAGCCTAGTTGCTTCCTTGGTCGCTAAAATGCCTTTCGCCGCCACCAACTCTGTTTTCGGCTTACGATTCTGCGACAAAGCCATATTCGTGAAGTTCAGCGTTTGTGTTGGATCGTAGCGCAGTGGCGCTGGAGAGATAAACCAACCACGTCGGTCTTCTCGATAAATGCGCCCTTCCGCTTCAAGTGAAGACAAGGCTTCGCGTAAGGTAACTCGAGTCGTATCAAACGATTCAGCCAGCTTACGTTCCGCAGGCAGCTTCTGTCGTGGTGTTAACATCCCCGACTCTATCTGCTCTACGATGACATCTTTGATTTTTACGTACTGCACTTCATTTCCTTTCATTCTTGTTCTTGTCGTCAGCCACTCCTTGGCCAACTGCAATATAAGTGGTTCGCTAGCGTTTACGCCAAGCTTGGGTGCGCTTATCGAATAACTTGTTGATTAGCATATGAATCAACTTCGCACTCGCTGCAGATATCATGATCATCACCGCCATCGCTGCTGCTGCACCGGTTTGACCTGCATCGTCCATATTCAGTACTGATACTGACGCTGGAATCGTATTGGTAGAATACAAGAATACTACCGCAGATGTCGTGGTAAGTGCATTAATAAACAGGTATGTCGCAATATCTAAAATCGCCGGCAGACAAACAGGTACCGTCACCTTAAAGAACAGCTTGTATTGCGGTAAGTTTACCGAAGCCGCTGTTGCTTCAATTTCGGAAGGCAGTTGTTTCAATGCCGTTAACGCCGTCATGTGCCCTACCGTGTAGTAGTGAACCACGGTATTAATCACCAAGAACGCCATCGTGCCATACAAGAAGTTAAGTGGGTTACTCAAATCATTGAAGTAGAAGATATAACCCAAACCCAGCACCATACCCGGAACGGCCATCGGAACAACGCTGAGCATTTGCATCGCTTGACGAACAGGCCCGAATGCGCGGCCTTTCTCAATGCAGTATGCACCTAAGAAAATCAGAACAGTACCAATTATCGCAGTCCAAGCACCAAGCGTTAACGAGTTGAAGAATGGCGCCCAACCATAGGTACTCATTTCTGCAAAGTTATAGTTGTTTAGCGTCAGCGCTTTGTTCCAAGGCCAGAAGGTGACCATCGAACCGTATATCGCCATGCCCAACACGATAACCACAGCAGCAGAGATGATGGTGCAATAAAGGAAACATAAGCCATCACGCAGAGAGCTAGGTTCAGGTTGGTACGCGACAGAACGAGTATCAAACAAGCTCTTCTGTTTCTTTTGAACCCAGCTGTCAACGGTAAACGCAAGCAACGCAGGCAATAGCAGTAAGATACTGGTTACCGCACCCATAGAGAAGTTCTGTTGACCAACCACCTGCTTAAAGATGTCAGTCGATAACACGTTGTAGCTACCACCGATCACCTTTGGCACACCAAAGTCACAAACCACCAGCGTAAACACAACGATCAGGGTGCTGATCAAGCCGTATTTTGCCGCAGGTAACGTCACCATGAAAAAGGTTTTTAACGATGAAGTATTGAGTGCACGTGCTGCCTCATAAAGGCGAGCGTCAGAGGTTCTTAATGAGGTGGTCAGAATCATCAAGGCGTGTGGAAACGTCCAGAATATCAAGCCCAGTGAGATACCAATCAAGCCATAAACCGAGTTGCCACCTAAGACTTCTTTAGCGATACCTTGGTTACCAAATAGGAAGATAAGACTGATTGCAGGAAGCAGTGACGGAGCAAGAATAGGCGCAGAACCCAGCACTTGAAAAAGCCCCTTAAAAGGCATGCATGAACGAGTTAGCGCATAGGCATAACCAAACGCCAAGACGCCCACGACAACTGTCACTAGCAACCCAAGCGTGAAGGTATTGCCTACCGACTGCCATAAGCTTTGAGACGCAAAATACGTTGCGAAATTCTCTAAGCCTACAAATTCGCCATCTGCGTTCTGAACACTCTTTTTCAACATCGCCCACAGTGGCATCAGGATAAACAACGTCATGACCACAGACAAAAAGGCCAACAGCCCAAATAGAATTACGTTGTCTTTGCTTAACCGAGCCAGAAAAGGTTGTACTCGTCGTTGAATTAGCAGCTTAGATTGCATCATTTGAGTCGATTCCATGATTGATTACGCCGCCTCGTCTTTCATCACTTGCAGGCTTTTCGATGAGTAAGCTCTAAGGCCTTCTTGATCAAACGCCACGTAACGAATATCACTGCGACGCAGCTTCAATCGGTTAAACTCTTTGACGGGTACATCAACGATGATCTCTTTCGCCGTTGAGTCATGTTGCAATTGACACTCAACACGATAAAACGCCCCTAAGAATTCGCTTGATACGATTCTCACTGGCAAGGATTCACTAAAACGATCAACAAACTGGATTTGCTCTGGACGAACGGCAATATCAAAAACATCACCCAGATTTGGCGTGAGATTATCTAAGCCAGGTAACGGCAGCATTGACTCAGCAATACGCATCTTGCCTTGAGCCGCAACAGAAGCTTGAATAAAGTTCATGCTACCAACAAACTCAGCCACAAAACGACTGACAGGTTTTTGGTAGATCTCTTGAGGAGCACCGACCTGCTCGATAACACCATGATTCATCACGACAATACGGTCTGCCATCGTTAACGCTTCATCTTGGTCGTGCGTCACCATAATAGTGGTGATACCCAATTTGCGTTGCAGTTGGCAGATCTCATCACGTAGGTGTGTTCTTACCTTCGCATCCAACGCAGAAAGCGGTTCATCGAGTAGCAACAAGCCTGGAGATAACGCCAATGCGCGAGCCAGAGCAACACGCTGCTGCTGTCCACCAGATAGCTGATTTGGAAATTTCTGACCAGACGTTGGTAAGCCAATGGTCTCTAACCAAGACTCAACCGTCTCAAGGGCTTCTTTGGTCGACATGCCTTGGTTTTTCAGACCAATCGCAATGTTTTCTTCCACAGTGAGGTTTGGAAACAAAGCGTAAGACTGGAACACGATGCCAAAGTCGCGCTTTTCTGGTGGCAAGAAGGTTGTATCCTTACCGTTCTGCTCAATAGAACCTGACGTTGGTAAGTCTAAGCCTGCAATCGCACGTAATAAGGTGGTTTTTCCACAGCCAGATGGGCCAAGGAAGCAGACGAACTCGCCTTTATCTATCGATAGGGAGATGTCTTTTAACGCTGTAAACTGGCCAAATTGCTTTACAACGTTTTCAATATTCAAATAAGTTTGGTTGCTCATACTACAGCACTCTCTATATGGTATATACCAAATTTAAACTGAGAATATTGCAGTTGAGTGACAAATTTATAGAAGCTAAATGACAGTTATATTGCAGATATAATAAGCATTAAAGATTGCTATTTGTTCAGCATTAAAAGTTAGTTCAACGTTGAAAGCCCTCAGTGACTTACCCATAAATCACTGAGAGCCTCAATGTAAACTTCTAACTTAAACGCTAGATTAATCTATGATTCAACCTTGTCGGCTTTGCCCGCCGCACCTGCGAGTTTGGATAACTGTTTATCTAGCCACAATGGCGTGCTACCCGAATCTTCCGCGTTCTCTTTTCTTCGTACCGCATCACGAACCATCATCGCACCTACCCAACGGAATGGCTCTGGCGGGAAGAGTCCTAACGGGCCTTTAGTTAAACCGCTTCGTGTCCAAGCGTTGTCGATATCGAGCACCATTGCTGACAAAATCTTCCCGCCCATACGGGTTTGAGCAACGCCATTACCTGAATAGCCAAGCCCATAATAGATGTTGCTTTGGCCTTTTAGATTACCGAAAAATGGCAATCCGGTGACCGAACGATCTGAGCCGCCAGACCAGTTGTAATCGAATTCACTTTGTTCCAATTTAGGGAACAGTTTTTGGAAGGATTGATTGAGAATCGGCAGGTAGTTGGTCGTTTGGTTAAACATGCTTTCAACTTGATTGGCAAACGAGAACTTATTACCGCCTTTACCCAACATAAGTCGCCCGTCCTGGGTATCTCGGTAGTAGTGGACAAAGATACGCGAATCCACCACCGCCGCCCCTTTCTCTGGGCCAAATTGCTTGAGCTTTTCAGGAATGGGCTTGGTCACCACCATATCTGAAGAGACAACCACAATGCTGCGTTTGAACTCTTTAAAGTGATCGAGCATCCACGCATTGAGTGCCAAAATCACTTTATCTGCAAATACGGAACCGCCTTTGGTTTGAATTCGAGCTGGGGAGCCATAATCGAGTGATGTCATCTCTGTGTTTTCGTGAATTTCGACACCCAGTTCGAGCGCGACTCGGCGCAAACCTCTAGCCAATAACGCTGGCTGCACACTACCCGCAGCTTCTGAGTAGTAACCCTCAATATGGCGTTCAGATCCCGCTTTATCAGCCAAAGAATTGTCGCACTTCTTCCAGCTATTGATACCCTGCTTAACCAGCTCATTAACAACAGGCTCCATTCCACCCTTTTGGGCTTCATTAGTCGCCGTGTAGTAAGTACCGCTTCGATATAGATGCGCGTCAATCTTGTGTTCGTTACAGAAGGCTTCGATCTCGTATATAACCTTTTCCGACTCCTTAACCAACCATTTCGCTTGTTCTTTTCCATAGAGCTTTTTCAGCGTCGGATACTTAGTTGACCACGTCAGCATGCAACCGCCGTTCGCACTAGAAGCACCGCTACCACATAGGCCTTTTTCAATCACGACAACATGCTTTTCTGGTTGCTGTTGTTTGATTAAAATCGCCGTCCATAAACCCGTATAGCCACCGCCAACAATGGCGATATCACAGTTGACGTCTTTTTGGAGCGGCTTAGCCGAATCTAGCCCCGCATGGATGTTGCCAAACTCTTGTTCCAACGCTTGCTTGAACCAATATGAGTAGTGCTTTGTCATTTGTTGTACCTTACTTAAAACCTAAAGGCGTAAAACTAAAAAAGGAAGACCGAAGCCTTCCTTTACTGATTTCTAACTTCTAATGAACTAAACAGTTAAATAGCTAAATAGTTAATTAACTGAGTAGCTCGATAGATTAAGATTTTGGCTCTGATTTAGCGTCAAACTTCTCAGACCATGTTTTCAATACGTCTGCACGCTCGCTGCCCATACGTGCAAAGTCCATTTTTGCCATGTTCTTTTCGACGTTAGGGAAGTTTTCAATTGTTGCCGTCACATCTTGGTGACCAACAACTGGGTACATTTCGATGTAAAGCTCATTTGCCGCTTTAGAAATAGACCAATCGATAACACGTTGTGCTGCATCAGAAGGCTTAACAAGACCTACCGCTTCAGATTCCCAGCCGATACCTTCAGGCGTAATCACTGAAAGTGGCGCGCCTTGAGTTTTCAGCTTAGCGCCACGGCTCGCCATAGAAATACCGATAGCGACTTCACCCATGCCCGCTTGAACACATGGCTTAGAACCAGAGTGCGTGTAGTGAGCGATGTTTTGGTCTAGCTTCTGCATGTAGTTCCAACCTTGGTCTTCACCCATGTTTTGTAGCCAAGCAGACACTTGCATATAACCCGTACCAGAAGACGCTGGGTTTGGCATCGCAATATGACCTTTGTAGATAGGCTTGGTTAGGTCATCCCAAGATTTAGGTGCTGGTAGGTTAAGTTGTTTCGCTACCGCTTCGTTGAAACAAACCGCATTGAAGAATGCATCGTTGCCATACCAAGCTTGAGTAGATTGCGGATCGTTGAGGTTTGAGCGCAGCGCTTCTACACCTTGAGGCGTATAAGGTTTCAGGACGCCCTCTTCTTTAAGCAATGCCATTGAAGAACCCGCAAGGCCCCACACCACTTCTGCACGAGGGTTGTTTTTCTCAGCTAATAATTTTGCCGTCATGATCCCGGTTGAATCACGAACCCATTTGATGTTGATGTCTGGGTTTTCGCTTTCAAAAGCATTTTTGTACTTCGCTAAGATGTCAGTTTCAAAAGCGGTATAAACCGTCACTTCCTGTGCCGCATAAGCGTTACCAGCTAATAGTGTGACTAATGCTGCAAGTGATCCTTTCATAAAACGGTTTTTCATCATTTTCTCCAGTCAGGCCCTACTCTAAAGTGAGAAGCTGCCAAAATTAAAAATTGCCAAAGTTAAAGTTGTTAAAGCTAGAAGCCCTATCGAGAGGCACCTATATTCAAAAATTCATTCCAGTTGTTGGCACACACCCCGCATATTGGTATGTACCAGATCTCAATTATTAAGCTAACTGGCTTTTGTGACGATTAAATGAACGAAAAATGGCAATTTAAAGATCGAAAACTTTCTCAAGACAAGTGACCATTTTTAATATGAAGCTTTTGTGAAAATGATGTTTGGGCTATTTACGACCGTTTAAATTGGTTGTTAAAGTAGCTCTAAATATTGGTATAGTCCAAAATTAAAATCACGAGAGTTGAACATGAGAAACGAATACTTACTGCTGACACCGGGCCCTTTATCTACTTCTGAAACCGTTCGCCAAGCGATGTTAAAAGATTGGTGTACTTGGGATGATGAATACAACAAAGACGTTGTTGAAGTGATTCGTAGCAAGCTAGTGACTTTAGCGACTAAGCAAGCGGGATATACAAGCGTATTAATGCAAGGTAGCGGCACCGCTTCGGTAGAAGCAACAATCGGTAGCGTTATCTCTAAAAATGGAAAACTTCTTGTTGTTGATAACGGTGCGTACGGCGCTCGTATTGCTCAAATCGCAGAATACTTAAACATTCCATGCCATGTCGTTTCCCCAGGTGAAACATCACAGCCTGACTTGAACGAAATGGAAACGGCATTGGCCATGGATTCAGACATTACTCACGTTGCGATTGTGCATTGTGAAACCACGACAGGCATGCTGAATCCAATTGAAGACATTGCCAAATTGGCAAAACAGCACAACAAAACCGTCATTCTCGATGCAATGTCGAGCTTTGGTGGCATCCCTATGGATATCGCTGACTTAGGTATCGATTACATGATCAGCTCTGCAAACAAGTGCGTCCAAGGTGTACCGGGCTTCGGCTTTGTTATTGCTAAGCAATCGGAACTGGCAAAGTGCAAAGGCCAAGCTCGTTCATTAAGCCTTGATCTGTTTGACCAATGGCACTGCATGGAAAGCAACCATGGTAAATGGCGCTTCACCTCTCCGACTCACACAGTGCGTGCTTTTTACCAAGCCTTGCTTGAATTAGAACAAGAAGGAGGCATTGAAGCTCGTCATAATCGTTACCAAACCAATCAAACCGCATTGGTTGCAGGTATGCGCTCTCTTGGTTTTGAACCGTTACTCAATGATGATCTTCACTCGCCTATCATTACCTCTTTTTATTCTCCAACTCATAGCGATTACCAATTCAAGGAGTTCTATGACCGTTTGAAAGAGCAAGGGTTTGTGATTTATCCGGGCAAGGTTTCAAACGCAGACTGTTTCCGCATCGGTAACATCGGTGAGGTTTACCCTTCTGACATTGAAGCCCTAATTGGCGCAGTGAAAAACGCTATGTACTGGGACATCAAATAATGACGACGACCAATCAAGAGCCCGTTCTAAAGGCGACACACTTTCGAAGCGAAGGCGATGTGAACACCACAGCCGCACGTGAGAAATGGAACGAGTCACTAAACGATGATGCAACTCAAACGATGTTAAAGCGTGACTCTGACGTGTTTCTTCATCAAGCGATGTCAACGCCTTGCCTAGACACACTTGAAGCCGCAGAAGGCATCTACATTCAAGATACCACGGGCAAGAAGTACATGGACTTTCACGGTAACAATGTTCATCAGTTGGGTTATGGTCACCCACACATCATTAATAAAGTGACTCAGCAAATGGCGTCATTGCCGTTTTCACCGCGTCGCTTTACCAATGAAACCGCCGTTCAGTGCGCTGAGAAGCTCACGCAGATCTGCGGTGGCGATTTAAACCGTGTTTTATTTGCGCCAGGTGGTACATCGGTTATCGGTATGGCACTCAAACTGGCTCGACATGTCACCAACAACTTCAAAGTCGTTTCATTGTGGGATTCCTTCCATGGCGCGTCACTGGATGCGATCTCTGTCGGCGGCGAAGCTTGTTTTCGCGAAGGTATGGGGCCGTTAATGGCTGGCGTAGAACGTATCCCACCAGCCGTTTCTTATCGTGGCGCTTTCCCGTTTAACGAGAATAGCGCAGTCAATACAAACGAAACTGCATGCGACGTTCACTATGCCGACTATTTAGAGTATGTGATTGAAAAAGAAGGTGGCATTGGAGCCTTCATTGCCGAAGCAGTGCGTAACACAGACGTTCAGGTTCCAAGCAAAGCTTACTGGAAGCGCATCCGTGAGATCTGCGATAAGCATAACGTCATGTTGATCATCGACGACATTCCAAACGGTATGGGTCGTAGTGGCGAATGGTTCACTCACCAGGCCTTTGATATCGAACCTGACATTCTTTGTATCGGTAAAGGTTTTGGCGGGGGCTTGGTTCCAATTGCAGCCATGGTCACTAAAGACAAATACAACACGGCAGCGCAAGTATCACTTGGTCACTACACCCACGAGAAAAGTCCTATTGGCTGCGCGGCGGCACTGGCTACGATGGAAGTGATTGAGCAAGAAAATCTACTTGAAAAAGTACAAGCGGACAGCGCATTCGTGCGTGAACAACTGCTTCAAATGAAAGAGAAATACCCAGTCATTGGTGACGTTCGCGGCATCGGCCTGCTCTGGGGAGTGGAATTGGTCACTGACCATATCACCAAAAACCGAGCGTTCGATGAAGCAGAAGCAGTACTTTACCAATGTCTGAACGATGGCCTGAGCTTTAAGGTGTCACAAGGTAACGTGATTCAATTAAGCCCGCCATTGATCATCAGTCGCAGCGAGCTAGAAGTCGCTCTGTCTGTATTCGAAAAAGCGATAGCCAAAGTCTGCAAAGATTTTGAATACCTTTAATTCTCGAAATCAACATTTAAACCAATAACCTTAAACAACCATTTGTTTCCCAGAACTTTGAACTGGGAGTGACACAAAAATAGGACACTATTATGAACACGACATCACCTATCCAAGCGGTTATCTTTGACTGGGCCGGCACTATCGTTGATTTTGGGTCGTTTGCTCCAACTAGCATCTTCGTTGAAGCATTCAAACAAGGTTTCGACTTTGACATCGACTTAGCTGAAGCTCGTGAACCTATGGGTATCGGTAAATGGGATCACATCCAAGCGGTGGGTCGAATCCCTGCTGTTGATGCTCGTTGGAATGCCCAGTTCGGACGTTCGATGACCAGTGAAGACGTTGATGCGATCTACGCGGCATTCATGCCTCTTCAAAAAGCGAAAGTAGCCGACCACGCAGCGCCAATTTTAAACGCGATTGAAGTAGTAAATAACCTTAAAGAGAAGAACGTAAAAATTGGTTCTTGTTCAGGTTACCCACGAGAAGTGATGGACGTACTGATTCCAGCAGCCGCAGATTATGGTTATCTTCCTGACAACGTAGTAGCGACTGATGACTTACCGCAAGGCGGTCGCCCAGCTCCATTCATGGCACTTAAAAACGTCATTGACCTAGGCGTGACGAGCGTTGCAGCGTGTGTGAAAGTGGATGACGCAGCACCCGGCATTGATGAAGGTCACAACGCAGGCATGTGGACGGTAGGC
Source organism: Vibrio sp. 1S139 (assembly GCF_041439475.1). Lineage (NCBI taxonomy): Bacteria > Pseudomonadati > Pseudomonadota > Gammaproteobacteria > Vibrionales > Vibrionaceae > Vibrio > Vibrio sp. 1S139. The sequence goes on along the minus strand of NZ_JBGOOD010000007.1, from coordinate 75,634 downwards.
CTTGTTCTATCAGGTAACGAAGCAGGCTTAACGTATCAAGAATACTTAGACGCAGACGAAGCAACTCTGGCAACGGCGCGTGAAAAAGCAAGCGTGAAGCTGAACAAATCAAACCCTCATTACCTGATCGATACCATTGCAGACTTACCTAGCGTAATTGCAGATATCGAGAAGCGTTTATTGGCGGGTGAGCGTCCGTAAACAAAGTCGAGCTATTACGTGATGTAAAACGTGAAAATACCGCTATAGCTTTAATTCAAATCCCTATCCAATCATGTACTCAACCGAGTTAGACATGGTGGGTGGGGATTTTTGTTTTATAAGCATGATAAAGCGCAAGTTTTTTACTTATTACCCGTAGCGCCACTGGTAAATAGACGAGGCTAGGCTAGGCTATAGCTTAAACATAAACATTCCAACAAATGATAAAATCAACAATAAAGGCATCTTAAATATATAATATTTAAAAATTTCATTGACTCCAATACGCAATCAGATTAACAATATAAGTACTGAGAAAGAAACAGGTTCACCTGAACCAACACCTTGATTTACTTATTATAAGCAGTGTCGTAACCCAATAAGTGATCGTTTTACTGGTAAGTTCAGATAAAAATAAGAGTTAATCCAAGGAAAAAATTATGAAAAAACTGTCAAAAATCATGTGTGCTGTTGTAGCCGCTTCAGGCCTAGCAGCAGCGCCTTCTATTGCTGCAACGACTTACGTGGGTGCAAAAGTTGGCATGGGTTGGCTAGATAGCGCTTGTGTCGACAACATTGATTGTGAAGATGATTCAGTGGCGGGCGGTATTTACGGTGGTTACAACTTTACCGATAACATTGCTCTAGAATTGAATGCAGATTACTTAGGTGATTATGACACCAGCTTTAACAACAACGGAGCGACTCAAAGATACAGCGATTCTATCGTAGCCATTTCTTTAAGCCCAATGTATCGACTAGCGATTAAACAAGAGTTTGATATCTTCTTTAAAGCAGGTCCTGCTTACATCATGCACGATGACGAAGACGACGTTGTTTTAGCCTTAGGTATCGGTGCCGAGAAACAGCTTTCAGACGATTGGGCGCTGAGAGTGGAATACCAATACTTCGATGATTTTGACGATAAGATCATCCAAGACCTAAACTCCAACCTTGTCACAGTAGGTCTTAGCTACAATTTCGGCACGGGTAATACAACCGCATCAGCGGCTGCAGCTTCTGCGGCGGCTGTAACTCAAGCACCTTCTGAACCAATCACAGAGCCAGAAGCTGTGGTCGTTGAAGAGGAAGCGGACAAAGCGCAAACTGAGAGTTTCTCTCAAGGTACATTTGCGACTAACAGCACAGAACTTTCAGACGAAGGTAAAGCCGCTATACAGCCAATTGTGGAAGTCTTACAAACATACCCTCAGTCTACCGTTAACATTGTTGGTCACACAGATTCAACAGGTGCAGCTGAGTACAACATGATGATCTCTAAGAAACGTGCGGCAGCAGTAGCAGCATACATCGAAGAGCAAGGTATTGAAGCTGATCGCATTACCGCTTCTGGTGAAGGGGAAGAAAACCCAATCGCATCAAACGATACGGCTGAAGGTCGTGCTCAAAACCGTCGTGTGGAAGCAACAATCCCAAGCTTCGAGTACCAAGAAGATGTTCAAGTTGAAGAAGTTATCATTGAAACAGTGGAATAATCGTATTCTAACGTAATAACGACTTCCTTAATAACAAGGGAGGAGCACTGCTAAGTGCTCCTCCCTTTCTTTATCTATGTTTGCTCATAAGCCGAAAAGTAACGACTCAAAGCCAAGCTATACAGCCAGAAGACTAGACGATTTCCCAGCTGTGCGTCATTTCTACGCCTGCACCTAGCATTAGGCACACTGAACAGTACTTTTCCAATGAATCAGCGCATACTTTTGCAACCAACTTAGGATCAAGGTTGTCACCTGAAACTTCAAAGTGAATGTTAATCGCAGTAAAGATTTTTGGCGCGGTTTCACGACGTGTAGTTTCAAGTTTCGCGTTACAGCCTGTAATGCTTTGACCAGCAGATTTCAATCCATCTACCACATCAACAGAGCTACAACCACCAGCGGCCATAAGAACCATTTCCATCGGGCTTGGCGCCGTTGCACCACCGCTGCCATCCATGACAATAGAGTGGCCTGATTGAGATTGACCCAAGAATTTAAAACCTTCGACCCATTTAACTTCTGCTTGCATGCTGTTCCTTAGATGTACGAAAACGTCATCATTATCTATTATTTTACATCAATGCCTACACCCTACTACTGGCGGCATTTATGAGCAAGATTTTCTCGATAACATATTTTTTTCATGAATGATGCAATTTTTTCCATCTAAAACCTGTCTCTATTCGTACATTCAAAATCGAATGAGAAGAACGTCAAGATGAGGTATCTATGAATAAATTATCTAAAATATTGGTATCACTCGTGGTTGCGCTACCACTGATTTCGCTGTTTGTAAGCCAGACTGGCACTGCCAATACAATGGATAAAACGGCTAATTCAGGTAAAAGTGAAATCGCGACACTGGCTGGTGGCTGTTTTTGGTGTACGGAGTCCGATCTAGAGAAGCTGACAGGCGTCACCGACGTTATCTCTGGATACTCTGGTGGTGAACTGGAAAACCCAACCTACAAACAGGTCTCTTCGGGTAAGTCAGGTCACATCGAAGTGATCAACGTGACCTATAACCCTGATGTGGTTAGCTACGAACAGGTTCTTGACCAATTCTTCCGACACATCGACCCAACCGATGACAAAGGTTCTTTTGTAGACCGAGGCCGTCATTATCGACCAGCTATTTTCTATCATAACCAAGCACAAAAAGATGTTGCTCAGAACTTCATGATGGAAATCGACAAAGCTAATATCTTTGGTGAACCACTAAAAACAGAACTGATTGAATTTGAAAAATTCTGGCCAGCGGAAGACTATCACCAAGACTATTACAAGAAGAGTAAAGTTCGTTATAACTACTACCGCTATGCTTCTGGCCGCGATCAGTACCTAGATAAAATCTTCGGTGATGATAGAAAGGACAACCCTAAAACACTACGTCAGATCATCGACAGTAAGAATGCGACAGCCAATGCTAAAACCTACGTTAAGCCGTCTGACGCGGAGATCAAAGCCAAGCTAACGGCACTTCAGTACGATGTAACGCAAGATGACGCGACAGAACGCCCGTTTGATAACAAATACTGGGATAACAAACAGGAAGGAATCTACGTCGACATCGTTACTGGTGAGCCGTTGTTCTCATCAAAAGACAAATACAAATCAGGTACGGGTTGGCCGAGCTTCACCCAACCAATCAGCGAAGCTTATGTCGTTACAACTACTGACTACAAGCTGCTTTACCCAAGAACAGAGGTTCGAAGTAAGTTTGGCGATTCCCACCTAGGGCATGTATTCAAAGATGGTCCAAAACCAACAGGGTTACGTTACTGCATGAACTCAGCCGCAATGCGCTTTATCCCTGCGGATAAATTAGCAGAAGAAGGCTATGAGGAATACGTTGAGATGTTTGAGGGATAGGCATTCAGCAATTAACGATCAGCCTATGACAACAAAGCCAGCATATCGCTGGCTTTGTTTTTATTTACAGAGCTTTATTTATCAGCCCATGGACCTAATTAACCCGTTAACACCGTGTCTTCAGGGTATTTCAACAAGGAAGGTTCTGGGCGAGCTAGCATATAAGCCAAGGTCAGGGGGCCGATACGTCCAATCACCATAACCACAATCATGATGTATTTACCTGGCTCAGTCAGGTTTGCGGTTAAGCCAGCTGTTAAACCAACCGTTGCAAAGGCAGAAATCACCTCAAACATGACTCGATCAAACGCTGCCTTTTCAGTAAGCATTAACAAAAACATCGCGGTGGTTAATAACGCCCCACTTACCACAATAATGGCCAATGACTTTGTTACCGCTTGCCAAGTTACGGTTCGCTTAAACATCACTACATGTTTCTTCTGGCGTAAAAACGTCCACGTCGCAACAAACGCGACGGCAAAGGTCGAAACCTTAATACCACCACCCGTTGAGGTAGAACCGGCACCAATCAACATCAGTACAATCATTACCAGCAATGCCGGCTGAGTGTATTGAGACAAATCCACACTATTAAAGCCAGCAGTACGAGCACTTGCCTACTGAAAAAATGCGGCTAGCCACTGTCCTTGAGTCGATAACCCTTCCATGGTTGCTGAGTTATTTCTTTCTAGCAGCCAGAACAATACCGTACCTACCAACAATAGAGTCGGAGTGGCGGTTAGCATAATCTTGGTGTGTAAATGAAGATGTCGAAAACCTTTACGCCAGTTACTCGATAGGTCGCCGACGACTGTGAAGCCTAGCCCACCGAAAATAAACAAGCCAGCTAAGGTGAAGATCACCAGCGGATCATCAACAAAACTCATCATACTGTCTGAAAACAGTGCAAAACCTGCGTTATTGAATGCAGATATCGCATGAAATAGAGCATAAAAACTGCCCGTTGACCATCCCATCTCAGGTACCCAGCGGAAGCAGAGCAATACAAAACCGATAAATTCAGCCACTAATGCAAAGATGATGATCTTCTTAACCAATTTACGAAGGTTAATCTTACGATCTTGGCCAAGCGCTTCTTTCGCGAGTGCTTGTTGTTTAAGGCTTAACCTAACACCGAACATGTAAAGCAGTACCGCAGATAGAGTCATCTGCCCTAACCCGCCGACTTGCATCAAGAACATCAGTAAGATTTTACCCGCCAAGGTGAAATGCTCACCGGTATCGACAACACCTAATCCTGTCACACTGATCGCCGAGGTTGCTGTAAACAGTACATCCGTAAAACTTAGGCCTGTCACAGAGAATACAGGCATCGTCAACAATATTGCAGAGGGGATAAGTACGCCTAAGAAGCTCGTAAGGATAATCTTAGGTTCAGAGCCTTTACGTGGCTTTTTATCACTCTTAAGCGTGTAGAAAGTACCTTTTCGTTTTAACGAATTCATACTGTTACCTTATTGCCAATTACCAATTACCAATTACCAATTGCGTAGCTTTCTAGATAAGGTCTCTTTCGGCCCAGCGATGATCACCACATCCCCAATTTCTAAACTCACATCCAGTTCTGGAGCTTTAGTTAGGTTCGGTCCTCGCTTGAAGCCAAGTACTTCAACACCATTTTCTTTACACAGCTTAAGGTCGCCAAGTTTCTTACCCAACAAATTAGAACCAATAACAATCTCCGTCATCGCTAAACCGCTGCCAAGATCGATAAACTCAAGAACGCGTCTATCCAACATTTTACGCGCAACACGAATGCCCATATCTCGTTCAGGCATGATGATATGGTCAGCACCAATCTTAGAGAGAATCTTGCCGTGAAACTTATCGTTCGCCTTTACCCAAACAGCTTTTGCGCCTGACTCTTTTACCACCAGAGTAGTCAGAATACTGGAATTAACATCAGAGCCAATCGACACCATCACCATGTCGTAATCGTCGAGTCTTAACTCTTTAACTGTCTCCTCGCTTGTACAGTTCGCAACAATCGCTTGTGAAACAAAAGCCGCCGCTTCTTTCACTCGCTCTTCATCAATATCGACGGCCAGTACCTGTGCCCCTGAACTTTGTAGCTCTTTGCAAACAGACAGACCAAATCGCCCTAAACCGATAACTGCATATTGTTTGTCGCTCATTTGAAATCCTGTTTAGAAATTTTAATTACACGGGATAGCCAAACCTACATTAGTTTCTATCTCAAAAAAAGTTAGTTCTGCAAGAATAAGGTTATACTATTGTCATAATCGCTTGATTTATAAAGGTAGAGAACAACTCGAGTTTCTGCTAATTTCCAATTCATAATTTCTGCGGCAGCACACACAATGAATGAATTCATAACCCAAGTACAAACCTACATCAACCAGAGCCATAGTGATTGGGCAAACAGCGTCCTATTCATCACTATTGCGAGTTTTCTCGCTTGGGTAGCTTGGCGAATTATCCATAATCGCTTAGAAATTCTGGTTCAGAAAACCCCATTCCACTGGGACGATCTACTGCTAGAAGCACTAAAAACCCCTGTCAGCACATTACTTTGGTGTTGGCCTGCTACAGTCTCTATCGGGCTAATACTTCAAGACCAGTTTGGCAATGAAATCAATTGGTTAAAAACGCTTAAACACATATTGATTATCTGTACATTCGTTTGGTTTACCTTACGAATGATCACTAACACTGAAGCCTATGTCTTAGAGCAAAAAACCAGAGACGAAACCACTGTACAAGCGATAGCGAAAGTCGCTCGCTTGTTCTTTATGGTGATGGGCGGCCTAACCATTATGCAGGCATTTGGGCTCAGTCTTTCCGGCTTACTCACCTTTGGTGGTGTTGGTGGCTTGATCGTCGGTTTAGCGGCTAAGGACTTACTGTCGAATTTCTTCGGTGGCATGATGATTTACTTCGACCGCCCTTTTAAAGTCGGTGATTGGATACGTTCTCCCGATCGTCAAATCGAAGGCACTGTCGAACGCATTGGTTGGCGCATGACGATCATCCGCACTTTTGATAAGCGTCCTTTGTACGTGCCAAATTCGGTGTTCAGTAGTATTGTGGTAGAGAATCCATCGAGAATGTTGAATCGTAGAATCAATGAAACCTTTGGTCTTCGTTATCAAGATGCAGACAAATTGGCGCTCATTGTTGATGATGTAAGAACCATGCTCGAGACCCACCCAGATATTGATGCCAAACAGACGTTGATCGTTAACTTTGACAAATTTGGGCCATCAACGCTCAACTTCTTTATCTATACCTTCACAAAAACAGTCAACTGGATCAGGTACCACAAAGTGAAGCAAGACGTTCTGTTACAGGTTCTGGCGATTATTCATAAACACAATGCAGACATCGCGTTCCCAACACAGACACTCAAGATTGACCCTCAAGACTTTTCTAATGTTCAAGATCATAACAGCGTTCAAAACCTAGGTGATAATCAGAATATTAGCGATCCCAAAGACATGTTGAACTCCCCTACGGAAGGTCATCGATAGTCATATCCTTCTTGGTTATCGATAAGTAATAAGCGTGAAGCGTGGTAATATGATGGCAGTATTCTAATGCACCTAATTACCACGCTATGATTTTACCTGTCATTCTAGCCGGCGGCTCCGGAAGTCGTCTCTGGCCACTGTCTCGCGAGCTTTACCCTAAGCAATTTCTCAATATTGCCGGCGACCAGTCAATGCTTCAGCACACACTTCAACGCCTGCAAGGCCTTGAAGAGCACTTGATGGATAGTAAATGCGATGCCCCATTCATTATCTGTAATGAAGAGCATCGCTTTATTGCCGCTGAACAAGCTCGATCAGCTAACATTCAACATAGTGGTATTCTGCTAGAGCCAGTCGGTAGAAATACAGCCCCAGCCATTGCGCTTGCCGCCCTAAAGGCTTTAAGTAAACCACCGCTTAATGAACAAAGCACATCCGACCCTATCTTGTTAGTGCTGGCTGCTGATCATCACATCGCGAAAACCTCTGAATTCCAACAAGCGATTAGTCGTGGTGTTGATTATGCAAAACAAGGCAAGCTGGTGACATTCGGTATAACACCTAGCTCCCCAGAGACTGGCTATGGCTATATCAAGCAGGGAGAGCCTCTTTCCTCCAGTGCTCAAACTGATACTAATGGAACAGAGCAGCCAATCAATCACGCCTTCGCCATAGAATGCTTTGTAGAAAAGCCGGACACAGCAACAGCAGAAGAGTACATCCGCTCAGGACAATACTTATGGAACAGTGGCATGTTCATGTTTAAGGCATCACGGTATGTTGAAGAACTCGCCGAACACCACCCTGAGATAGTAGCGGCTTGTAAACTCGCTCTTGCAACGCAAAATACCGACCTCGACTTTATCCGTATAGACGCTGAAGCATTCAAAAGCAGTCCAAGTGATTCAATCGATTACGCCGTGATGGAAAAGACCTCGCACGCCGCGGTGATCCCGATGGATGTCGGCTGGAACGATATTGGCTCATGGTCCGCGATCTGGGATGTAAGCGAAAAAGATCAGCACAATAACGTCATTGAAGGTGATGTGTTAACCGTCGACTCTCAACACAACTACATCCATGCTGAAAATAAGCTGGTTGCGACGGTAGGTGTCGACAACCTGATTATTGTCGAAACCAAAGACGCTATATTGGTTGCAAATAAAGACAAGGTTCAGGGTGTTAAATCGATTGTCAGTCAACTAAATCAAGCGGGTCGCACAGAACATGTGCATCATCGTGAGGTGTTTAGACCTTGGGGTAAATACGATGTTATCGACCTAGGCAAGCGCGACAAAGTTAAACGTATCACCGTTAAACCCGGTCACAAGTTGTCGTTACAAATGCACCACCATAGAGCGGAACATTGGGTAGTCGTGGCGGGTACTGCGAAAGTGACCAACAATGAGAAAACCTATCTGGTTGAAGAAGATCAATCCACTTACATCCCTTTAGGTCATATTCACAGCCTAGAGAACCCAGGGGATCTCCCACTCGAGATGATTGAAGTACAAACAGGCAGTCATTTAAGTGAAGGCGACATCATTCGATATCAAGACAGTTATAGGCGAGACGTGCGCAAGCAACAAGTCCACTCATCAAAGCACAACCAAACGAAATAAAGCAGCGACAAATCGATGAAACCAACATTAGACCTAAACTGCTTTAAGAACAACGATATCCGCGGCGTCATTGGTAAACAAATCAATGAGCCACTCGCCTACCTGCTCGGTAAGGCATTTGGCGAATACGTCCTATCCGCTAAGCCTGAAACCTCACTCGATGGTTTGGCGCAGGTAGTGATTGGTCGTGATAACCGCAAAACCTCCCTGTCATTACAAGAAGCCATGACCAAAGGCTTAATCGAGTCAGGGATTACCGTCATTGATCTAGGTATGACTGGCACTGAAGAGGTCTACTTTGCGACTCGTTACCTAAAAGCGATTGGCGGAATACAAATCACAGCCAGCCACAACCCAATCAATTACAACGGCATGAAAATGGTCGGTGTAGACGCTAGCCCTATCAGTAAAAACAGTGGTTTAGATGAAATCAAACGACGCATTGAAGAACTTAATCAAGAGCTGAACTGCAATTTACCGTTCGTTCATGCACAACCAAGTAACTCTAGTAGATCGAACAGTATTCTTGCTCCGTACGTCGAGCACCTACTCTCGTACATAACCCCATCAAAGCTGTCACCGATGAAGATTGTGGTTAATGCTGGGAACGGTGTTGCAGGACATATCATTGATGCTTTAGATAATAAATTTAACGAACTCGGTGTCCCTATCACCTTCATCAAAGTTCATCATAACCCTGATGGAAACTTCCCAAATGGTATTCCAAACCCTTTGATTAGAGAGAACCAAGCAGCCACTCGAGATGCCGTTTTAGAGCATTCTGCCAACCTTGGAATTGCTTGGGATGGAGACTTCGACCGATGCTTTTTCTTTGATGAGCAAGGCGATTACATCGAGGGTTATTACATTGTAGGGTTGCTTGCTGAAGCATTCTTGGTCAAACAGCCTAACACGACTGTATTGCACGATATGCGCATGACCTGGAACACAATTGAAATCGCAAAAACGCATGGTGGAAAAGCGATTGGAATTAAAGCAGGACACGCACTGATCAAAGAGAAGATGCGTGAAACGAATGCCGTCTATGGGGGCGAAATGAGCGCACACCATTATTTTCGTGATTTTGGATATTGCGATTCAGGCATGATTCCTTGGCTATTGGTTATCGAGCTGATGTCGAAAACTCAACAATCTCTTCACCAATTAACGAGTACTAGTATAGATAGATTCCCCTCTTCCGGGGAGATCAATCGAAGAGTCTCAGACCCAGAGCAGGTCATGGCTTGCGTGTTATCGCACTACCAAGATAATGCCGTTGAGATCGATCACACAGACGGAATCAGCATGAATATGGGCTCATGGCGCTTCAACTTAAGAAAGTCCAATACCGAGCCATTAATACGCCTTAACGTTGAAACCAAACAAGATAAAGCTTTACTGTCACTTAAAGTCGACGAGTTACTGTCTTTTCTCATTTAAGAATACAGACACTTCCAGTTTTCAACTAAGATCCACAAAAAAGCCCTTATTAGCTGTTGCTAACTAAGGGCTTTGAATTTTCAGTAGCTTAATCGCTGACTGTAATTAGTCTATTTGTTACGACGAGCTTCAACAGCGTCTGCCAGCTGGCGAAGTACTGTTTCAGTGTCTTCCCAACCAATACACGCATCAGTAACAGATTGGCCGTACGTTGCAGCTTTGCCCTCAACCAGGTCTTGGCGACCTTCAACAAGATGAGATTCAATCATCACACCAAAGATAGCTTTGTCGCCACCAGAAATTTGTGCGCTTACGTCATCAGATACGTTCATTTGACGCTTAAACTGCTTAGAGCTGTTTGCGTGGCTGAAATCGATCATCACTTTTTGTGGAAGACCAGAAGCTGCTAGCTCTTCTTTAATCTTACCAACGTGTTCTGCGCTGTAATTTGGCTCTTTGCCACCACGTAGGATGATATGACAATCAGGGTTACCTGCTGTTTCAACGATAGCTGAGTGACCGTACTTAGTTACTGATAAGAAGTGGTGAGAAGCGCTAGCAGAGCGAATAGCATCTGTTGCAATCTTGATGTTGCCATCAGTACCATTCTTAAATCCAACTGGGCAAGATAGGCCAGAAGCCAGTTCGCGGTGAACTTGAGATTCTGTAGTACGTGCGCCGATTGCACCCCAGCTGATTAGGTCAGCAACGTATTGAGGCGTGATCATGTCTAGGAATTCGCTTGCCGTTGGCATGCCCATGTCAGTTAGGTCCAGCAGTAGCTTACGTCCTAGACGAAGGCCATCATTTAGCTTGAACGTATCGTTCATGTACGGGTCATTTATTAGACCTTTCCAACCAACAGTTGTACGTGGTTTTTCAAAGTAAACACGCATTACGATTTCAAGGTTATCACCAAGTTCGTCGCGCAACACTTTCAAACGTTTACCGTACTCAAGAGCAGCTTCTGTGTCATGAATAGAACATGGGCCGACAATAACAAGCAAGCGATCATCGCTCTCTTCTAAAATATTGTGGATCGCTTTGCGGCTTTCAAAGGTTGTAGAAGAAGCAACTTCTGTCGCTGGAAACTTTTCTAAAACAGCAACAGGGGGTAATAACTCTTTTACTTTGTTAATTCTTACATCATCAGTCTGGAACATTGCTTACTTCTTCCTTTTTTCTATCCTTGAGCTGAATGTACGTTGTCTCACGTCACTTTCTATCAGCACTAATCTTCTTGTTCCCTGTAACTTAACTAGTAAAAACTCTAGTTTCAATCACTAATTAAAAATAAACGCAATTTTTTTTGTGTTTTATATTTAAAACACCCTGTATACCATTATTTACACGCTATCGATTGCGTATTTTATAGCAAGGTAAGAAGAGCCATTCTTCAAGCTACATCATGCATGTAAAATTGTGTCGAACTCAAAAACAAAAAAGCTCACGTGATCAGCGTGAGCTTTTATTTAATTACATTCTTTTCAATGGCTTGACGACACTATCAAGCCCTTCAATTTTCAGAGCAAGGCACAGTTTCAATAAATCGCCGAGTTCACCAGACGGGAATCCCTTTTTATCAAACCACAGCAAATATTCTTCAGGTAAGTCAATCAGTGTACGACCCGCGTACTTTCCAAATGGCATCTGCATTCGAGCCAACTTAATCAGGTTCTCTTTCTCTAGCATTATTCGGTCTTTACTATGTGTCATCTATGTTGTGTAGAGTATCACCTAAACGTTCAACCCAATAGTTGATCGCGTCTTTGGCATCATCCAGCGAATCAATCATGGTTGAAAAATCTTTGTTACCCGCTTCACGGTCGATGGCTGCAAACAGTGGTGTGCCCTCTTGAGCATCACTGACCAATAACTCTACACTCGCACTCCCAACATTGGTGTGCTCACCAGTCGTGACCTTAGATATGGTTGACATCGCAAGGCCAAACGGCAGAACGCTGCTCGTTACAGCTAAGAGCGGATTGGGCGTTTCAACGTTACTCAGAGCGATACTCAAGCGGAGCGTTTTTCCTGTCGGTTCATCGACAATCGTTTTATGAGGCGATATTTTATCTTCCAAGCGCGCAACCATGTGCTCAGTGAGTTCCTGAATCTCTTCCTGATCCAACGAACCTTCTTCTGCTAAAACAAAAATTTGGTCGATCACTACAGAATCGTAGTCATCTAACTTGGATTTCAAACGCTGCGCGTCACGTAGCCCAACCCTTGCCCAAACCAAGTCGACGCCTCCGTCAGGCCCAGCCTGAAAATCTTCGTAGCTGGTAAATTTAGTAGCGGTTCTAATTGGGCCGCCTGCACAACCAAACAAGAAAATGCTGGTTGCAACAAGCAAAAGGACTTTTAAAGAGTTCATACCGCACTTAGCTAAAATTAAGGAATCTAACTAAGTATGACATACCCTATGTGAAAAGGTTGTAGAAAAAGAGGGGTAAAAATCAGAGCTAACTCTAAAATTAATCATGTTGAACAGTGTGTGCGTACTCTACAATTACCTGATTTCCTTCGATATAAGCATTTTGGATCTCACCATCAACACTCATTCTACTTTTCAGGTAGACCACTTTAGGCCCAGACTCATTGCCCTCTTTCAGCGAGGGGAATACATTCCTTGGTTCCAAATGAAGTAAACGACAAAAGTGACTAATGAAAGACATCGTTAATGGCGTCTCCCCTCTTAGCACTCTTGAGAAATCAAGCTGGTTCATGCCTAGCTTTTTTGAAAACTCCATCTGCGTAATTCGCATTCTCGATTTTTGTGACATCCACGTTTGATACAACGCGTCTCTGTCTAGTTCTGTGAACTCCATACCGGCTCCTTTATATAATTCATACCAATCAATTGTCCGGTTTTTCATACATGGCGTATCAGGGTTCGGTTAGTGGAAACCAAAGGTTTGGTTTTGATATGCGCACAATTGTTGTACAGAGCGAAGCGAAACAACCCAAATTCATTCACTAAAACGATTAGAGCAAATTCTTTCTTTATTTATATCAATAATTTATACGTTAACGAACTAAACATATAGCAAGTTAATTTGTATCAAGAATTAAAAGTTCGAGATTGGCATTCCACATTTCAATCGATTGATTCGCATTTATAAAACTGGTTGGCTACATTTCGATTGCTCAAACGCACTTCTGGCAAACTATTTGAAAGAATAGGACGCAAAGCCACCGGTCTGTCGACAAATATTCTGTCTATGATAGCGGGGCCGCCACTTAATAGAATTTAAGTGTAAATGCATGCCGGTGTGTTCTCTTTTTTGTCGGCCAAATACAGTAAGGACAAATAATGAAACAACTCCAAAAAAAATCACTCATCGCGCTATCGCTTCTTAGCGTAAGCGGTGCAAGCTTCGGTCACGGTTATGTCTCGGCATACAACAATGGCGTAGCTGAGAGCCGTGTTGCCCTATGTAAGTTCCCTGCGAGTGATACGCAAGAGAAAAACACCAACTGTGGTGGTATCCAATACGAACCACAAAGTGTAGAAGGCCCTGAAGGCTTCCCAGAAGTTGGCCCTGCTGATGGGAAAATCGCCAGTGCGCAATCTTCTTTAGCAGCAGCACTAGACGAACAAAAGGCAGACCGCTGGGTTAAACGCCCTATCAAGTCTGGTTCTCAATACTTCGAGTGGACATTCACAGCTAACCACAAGGCTCGCGATTGGAAATATTACATTACTCAACCCGACTGGAATCCAAACCAGCCGTTGGCTCGCAGCTCTTTTGACTTAACGCCATTCTGTGTTGTTGAAGGCAATATGGAACAGCCACCGATGCAAGTCAGTCACTTGTGTAATGTGCCAGAGCGTGAAGGTTATCAAGTGATCCTTGCCGTATGGGATGTAGGTGACACTGCAGCGGCTTTCTACAACGTTATCGACGTGAAATTTGATGGTGACGGCCCTATCATTCCTGATTGGGATCAAGGTGGTCAAATCAACCCGACACAAGACCTGAATGTTGGTGACGCTGTTTATACGCGTGTATTCGACCAGTCTGGTGAGAACGCTTCATACAGCACTGAGCTTGTGATTGAAACTTCTGAACAAGGCAAAGCCAATAACTGGTCTTACGCGCTTGCTTCTAAGATCAACCAAGAGCAGACGCAAATCAAAGCAGGTCAATTGAATGACCAAGGCGATTTCGCACCCGTTTACGGCACGAATCCTGTTTATCTAAAAGCAGGCTCTGGCTTTAACAGTGTCGAAATCGGCTACAAGATTGATACTCCAGAACCCGAGCATGATCTTGAAGTCTCGGGCTTAGAATCAGAGTACATTATCGATGAGAGCCAACCTACTCAGCTTGATCTTACGTTAGCGGCAACAGGCGATATCCAAGCTGAGCTTACCGTGTACAACCATCACCGTGAAGCACTTGCATCTCAGAAATCGGATCTAACAGACGGACAAGTTGAAGATGTTCAACTGACTCTTTCTAAGTCTGAAGCTGGCCACCACATGCTTGTGGTTGTGACGAAAGATGACCAAGGTAACTTAGTGGATCAGAACACGCTTGATTTTCATCTAATGGACGAGCAAACGCCGCCACCAGCGGGCGATTACGACTTTGTGTTCCCAGAAAGCATTGAATCTTACACTGCAGGAACAAAGGTTCTGAGCAGCGATGGTGGTGTTTATCAGTGTAAAGAGTTCCCATACTCAGGTTACTGTGTTCAATGGGCTCCAACAGCAACTCAGTACGAACCAGGTGTAGGTTCACACTGGCAAGATGCTTGGAACAAAGTGGACTAATTGTTAGCGAGTTACTTATTTTCAAGTATGTGAGCTTGTGTAATTAGCCAAACAAAAGCGGATGCCCAGAGCATCCGTTTTCTTATTCAGCAACAGCAGAAATGCGGTTATCAAAGTAGATAGTGGTCTGCCAACAGAGCCACAAACAAGATCATGAGATGATAGATGGAGAACTTAAAGGTCTTCATGGCCATATTGGGTTCATCACGATATTTCAGTACCCAAGCGTGATAAACAAACCCGCCGTTGAGCACCAATGAAGCGCTCAGATATATCCAGCTGCTCATGCCAACCAATACAGGCAATATACATACGATGCTTAGCAGCAAGGTATAGAGCAAAATAGAAGTCTTGGTGTATTCGATTCCGTGGGTCACAGGCAGCATGGGGATATTCACTTTGGCATACTCATCACGACGATGAATTGCCAACGCCCAGAAATGAGGAGGTGTCCAAATAAAGATGATCATCACCAACAACCAAGCATTTGAATGCAGTTCATTGGTAACCGCCGTCCAGCCCAGTAACGGAGGCATTGCACCAGCGATCCCTGCTATCACAATGTTTTGCGGCGTTGCTCGCTTCAAGTACATGGTATAGATGACCGCATAGCCCAATAAACTTGCAAAGGTTAGCCAAGCCGTGAGTTGATTGACCCACACCACTAACGTAGCGAACCCAAATAAGCCGATACCTGCTGCAAAGCTAAACACACGCACACTACTCAGCTCACCGGATGGTAAAGGGCGTCGATTTGTTCGAGTCATCTGGCCGTCGATCTTTTTATCGATCAAATGGTTAAACGCAGCCGCTGAACCTGCCATTAACCCTATCCCAATCATTCCGAACAAAGTTTGTTGCAAAGGCAATCCATTCGGCACGGCCAAACACATCCCAACCAATGCTGTCAGCAACATCAAAGCCACCACTTTAGGCTTAGTCAGCGTTAAATAAACTTTCCAAGTGGCTTTGTTTTTTTCAGCCTTTTCGTTACTTAAAGTTATGTCATTATTGGCTGTTATCTTATGAGTTAAGGCTGCGTCTTGAGCCACCACTTCATACTGTGTTGACGTTCTACTGACCATGATTACCTCCTTGTAATACACTGTTCTTCACCAAGCTCTCACTCGGTTTGCGTTGCCACACCACAAAATTGGTTACAACCATGCTGATGAGCAACATTGCTGCGACTAGGTTATGCAAAACCGCAACTGAGATTGGCAGGTGAAACCATACATTACTGATCCCAAGGCTGATTTGAGTAAACAACACTATTGCGACAATCATGCTCAGCTTTTGGTGAGGCACTTGGCCAAACTTCCATAACTGGTACACGACCATCAGCACCGTTAATGTCGCCACAATAGCCCCGAACCTGTGCATGACATGTATGGTAAGCCTCGCGGGATACTCCAACACACCAAACTCATAGTTATCGTGTCCGTGTTGAGCAAAATCGAACGCATTTTTGAAATCGAGGTAGCTCATCCAGTTACCTTCACAAATAGGCAATTGGGTACACACCAAAGCGGCATAGTTTGACGATGTCCAACCACCAAGCAGTATCTGCCCAACCACAATGAGTAACCCAAACAACGCCCAAAATTTAAGTGTTGGAGAATAAGAAGCCTCGCCAAAACGGCTTTGGAATTGAGACAAACGGCAGTAGAGCAGACACAACAGTGACAGCAACGTGAAGCCCCCCATCAAATGCGCCATAACCACAACGGGCATCAACTTAAGAGTCACCGTCCACATTCCAAGCAAAGCCTGAAAAATCACAGTGGCAGAGATAAGTAATGGAAGACCAACTGGTGTGATGTTCTTTTTAATACACCAAGCTACAACGACAAAGATAAGCAACCCTAATGTTCCTGCAAAGTAGCGATGGATCATCTCTATCCACGCTTTGTCTGCTTCAAGAGCTCGCTCTGGAAATTGCAGATTGGCTTGACTCACCGCTTGGGCATCAGACGGAACGGTGATCTTACCGTAACAACCCGGCCAGTCAGGACAGCCAAGGCCAGCATCAGACAGGCGTGTATAAGCTCCGAGAACAATCACGGTAAGGGTTAACAAGATAGTTAATCTCATCACAAGCATCAGTAAATCAGGGGCTTTATTCTGCATCACTTATCTCCCTATACTTATTCCCTTTCGCTGCTTAAGCTCAAGCATTTGCGCCATCAACTACCCAACTCGTGACAGCTTAAGTAGCTTTCTTAAATCATGAATCATACCTTTGGATTGCCCGACTAACTGCGACGGTTCCGACACGCTTTTGTACTCCATAACCAACTGTCCTAGCGGGTCAATAATGACAATGGAAGCCGGCGAAAACTCGGTGCTTAACTGATCACCACCAGCTAACAAAGATAAATCAGGCTTGTTGAGCGAACCCGACAACGAGTTACCTTCTGAGACGAAAACAACGGCGGTCACTCGCTCTTTGTTTTTCCCTAACGCTAAGTAGCTTTGATTCAAATAATGAAGCTGTTGTTCACACAAGCTTTCGCACTCCATCGGTGCGATATACCCCACCAACCACCCTTCTCCTTCCACCGGCGCCGTCAGCCCAAAATCTTGTAGAGTCACTCTTGGCTCAACTAACTCCCCACTGTTTGTCACACCAGATGTGTACCAATTCTGCTCTAATACAGTTTTAGCGATAATGGCAGGTAAGGCGAAGACCAAAATCAATCCGATGAGTACAAGTCGACCACGTGAGCGGCGCTGTTTAAACGCAGCAAGATTAGCATCGATACTTTCCTTTTTAGTTTGTGTTTGAGGCTTATCCATTTTGATTCCCTGTATTAGTCGCTGCCGATCGCTAACCGCGTTTATGTCGTTGCAAGCATTTACTTCTTATTCCTGTGACTATGTTTCTTCAAGTATCTAAACCCAATCAAAAGCATCAGCGAAAGCAATACCGCAGCCATCACAAACCATTGAAATGAGTAACCAAAGTGCTTCTCAGACTTCATCGCCGTCGGACGCCATAACATTTCATAAGGCCATGAATCCAAGCTCTGAGGTTGAAAAATGAACGGCAACACCTCTTGCCCTGTGTATTGTGATAACGCTTCTATGTTGATGTTTTGAATCCTTTTCGGCGTCGTGTTTTCTAGCCCAAGTTCCTGACTTAATGGATTCACTGAACGAGTGTACAATCGCCCAGACATCTGGATAGGTAGCGTGATCTTTCCTATTTGTGGTAGCTCCCTTCTGTCATTACTTGCTGCAACGAATCCAAGATCGATCAAAAGCTGTTTTCTTCCATCTTGAGTTTGGACTTCGCTCAGCATGTAAATAACATACCCCACCGTTCCTTGATTGATTTGATTGTCCAGCAAGAGAATTAAACCACTCGATTTCACTAATTCGACGTCAGCTTTCAAGCCATTTAAGGTCGAAGGGGGCACCGGCTGCTGAGTTCCAACGCTTGCCTCTCGCCATTCATTGAGCACTGCATCTAGTGGTTTAGAAGGTTGCATAGCTCTCTGCGATAGCTGCTGCTCATAACGTAGTTTCTCGTTACCTCTGTCTAACTGCCATAAACCCAACTTGATTAAAGTGCCGACTGAAACCAAAGTTAAAGCAACCGCAAACCAAAAACCTTTACTGCGGAACGTTCGTTCATCATGATTCAAACGGTTTGGAGTTATCACTATGGCGTCACCTACCTTTATCCTGTTATTCAAAGTTGTGTTAGTTGCCCTGCTGTTTTTCATTGCATTCAACTTAATGAAAGGGCTCATTCAAATCGCTTCTAGCAAACACAATGGCAAAAAGCTGAGTCACTTCTTGGGGCGTCGAGTCATGTGGTCAGCTGTTGCTGTGTTACTGCTATTGCTTGCTTTAGGGTCAGGAGTGATAACTCCCAACCCTCGTCCTTATTAAGCCCTTTAGCTCTGTCGCTTCACTAAAGTACGTATACAAACACGAATAATCCTAACCAAACCACATCAACAAAATGCCAATACCAACTGCCTGCTTGGAACGCAAAATGGTCTTTGGGTGTAAAATGATCTTTGGCAACCCTAGCCAACAGGACGATTAAAAAGATCGTCCCTAAGCAGACATGTAAACCATGGAAACCCGTCAGTAAGAAGAAGGTGTTGCCATAGATTCCCGATTGAAGGGTAAGGCCCATATCTTGATAAGCATGGATATACTCTTCAACTTGGAAAAATAGGAAGAACCCAGCCAGAACGATGGTGATCTCTAACCAAACGATTAATGCCATGCGCTTGTTTTGTTCGAGGCTTAGATGGGCCATATGCAGCGTGATAGATGAGAGCAGTAGGATAATGGTGTTTTTGAGTGGAATTCCTTGCCATGGCATAGCTTGTGTTGTTACGCCATCCGGTGTCGTAGTCAGCGGCCACATTGATTGGAACATTGGCCACAACACTTCATGAGTCATTTCATTGTTGCCCGCCCCGCCAATCCATGGGACAGAGATCATCCGAGCGTAGAACAGCGCACCAAAGAAAGCGCCAAAGAACATGATTTCAGAAAAGATGAACCAACTCATACCTTGCCTGAAAGAGCGAGATATTTGCTCAGAATAGAGACCGCTCAAGGATTCTGTAATCACGTTGCTAAACCAACCCGCAAGCATGTAAAGCAACACCGCAAACCCGACGAACAACACAGCCTTACCGAAAACACCGCCAGCGGCATCAGTGCCCATGTTTTGCACGGTTAACCCTGCTCCAACCGCAACAAGAAATAGCGCAACGGCACCGACTAATGGCCAATGGCTTTGATGTGGAACGAAATAAACTTCCTTTTTAGAACTCATCGCTCAACTCCTTTTGTTGATTCTGGTTCCTAGTTACTCGCGATTACATTAGGCTCGGCACTACTTGATTCCCCGGCCACCTCATTCGTAATGTTAAATAGCGTATAAGAGAGCGTCAGTGTGTGAATCGATTCTGGAATATCTGGCTCTATGTAAAATATCAAACCCATTTCAGCGCTTTTATGCCCCTCTAATGGCTGTTGGTTAAAGCAGAAGCATTCCATCTTATTAAAGTAAGTCGCCCCCATCCCTGGAGATACTGAAGGCACAGCCTGCCCCACTAGAGAGTTTCCTGATAAATTTTTGGCGATGTAATTCGTTTGAATTACCTCACCAGGGTGAACCTCTAACACACGATCTTCAGGAACGAACTGCCAGGGCATATCAGGTTTGATGTGCGACATAAACTCCACACGAACCGTGCGAGAATAATCTGGCTGCATCCCACGTGGCTGTACCGCAGACACCGTATTAGTTTTGCCGTTGATTCCCAAAGCCTCGCACATGACATCGTAGAGCGGCACCAAAGCGAAACCGAAGCAAAACATCGCAACCACGCTCAACACCAAGTAGCCCGTCAGCTTTTTGGTCGATCGCTTATTAGACAGGCGCTTAGGTTGTTTTTTATCTTGATTGGGATCGCTTTGCTTATCACTCATGGTTCTGCCCTCTAATCCACTTTCGGCGGATGGGTAAAGGTGTGGTGAGGCGCAGGGCTTGGTACTGTCCATTCAAGACCTTCAGCTCTATCCCAAGGCTTACTTGGCGCAGGCTCTCCCCCTCTTACGCACTTAATCGCTAGCCATAAGAAAATTAGCTGAGACAACCCAAACGCAAAACCACCAATCGACACGACTTGGTTAACGTCAGCAAACTGAATCGCATAATCAGGAATACGACGCGGCATACCCGCTAACCCTAAAAAGTGCATCGGGAAAAACAGTACATTAACTGAAATCACCGACGTCCAGAAATGCCACAGGCTGAGCTTGTGGTCGTACATATGTCCGGTCCACTTAGGCAGCCAATAATAGGCAGCAGCCATAATCGAGAACACGGCACCGGTTACCAGAACATAATGGAAGTGAGCCACAACAAAATAAGTATCGTGGTATTGGAAATCAGCTGGCACGATAGCGAGCATCAATCCAGATAACCCGCCAATCGTAAACAAAACAATGAAGGCAATCGCAAACAGCATTGGTGTTTCAAAGGTCAAAGCACCGCGCCACATGGTCGCCACCCAGTTGAAGACTTTCACACCGGTCGGCACCGCTATCAACATGGTGCAATACATGAAGAACAGTTCGGCAAATACTGGCATACCCGTGGTGAACATGTGGTGTGCCCAAACCAAAAATGACAACAGTGCGATACTACAGGTCGCATAAACCATCGAGTGATAACCAAACAGGCGCTTACCACTGAATGCAGGGATGATGGCTGAGACAATACCAAAAGACGGCAAGATCATGATGTACACTTCGGGGTGCCCAAAGAACCAGAATATGTGCTGGAACATGACGGGATCACCACCACCAGCGGCATCAAAGAAACTAGTCCCAAAATATTTGTCAGTCAGTACCATGGTCACCGCACCCGCGAGCACGGGCATCACGGCTATCAGCAAGAAAGCGGTAATTAACCAAGTCCATACGAACATCGGTAGCTTGAACCAAGTCATGCCCGGTGCGCGCATGTTCACTATGGTTACGATCACGTTAATCGCCCCCATGATCGAACTGATCCCCATAATATGAACTGAGAATACGAATAGCGCGGTACTGTCTGGCCCATAAGTTGTCGAGAGTGGCGCATAAAAGGTCCAACCAAAGCTCGGGCCGCCCCCTTCTGTAAACAAAGATCCGATTAAGATTAGAAACGCAAAAGGCAAGATCCAGAAACTGAGGTTGTTCATTCTCGGCAGTGCCATATCTGGTGCACCGATCATCATCGGAATCATCCAGTTAGCCAAACCCGTAAATGCAGGCATTACGGCACCAAATACCATGATTAAACCATGGACTGTAGTCATCTGATTGAAGAAATCTGGCTCAACAAGTTGTAAACCCGGTTGGAACAGCTCCGCACGGATCACCATCGCCATGGCGCCGCCCGTTAAGAACATTGCAAAGCTGAACCACAAATAAAGTGTACCAATGTCTTTATGATTGGTTGAATACAGCCAACGAGCCCAGCCTTTAGGTGCCGCATGTGAATCGTGATCATCAACAGGCAAATCATTATTGCCCAAGGTGCCTTCCACAGAATGGCTCAGTACTTGATCTTCTGCTGGAGCCGATTTCACCGGCTTATTGATTGGTGAACTCATAACTGATCCTTAGCATCATTTTGTGCATCATCCGTTGAGCTTTCAGAACTGCCTTCTTGCTTCGCCTTATAAGCGTTGATATCTGAGGCCTGAACAATATCGCCGGTATCATTACCCCAAGCGTTTCGTTGATAAGTTACTACCGCTGCGATCTCTTTCTCGGTTAACTGATTATCGAATGCTTGCATCGCCGTACCGCCACGACCATAAACAATTGTGTCGATATGAACATCCACATCACCAAGGGCAATAGGACTTCCTTTGATGGCAGGGAATGCTCCAGGAATGCCCTCACCGTTTGCTTGGTGACAAACCGCACATCGAGTTTTGTAAACCTCTTCACCGATGGTATCCAACTCCGCCAAGGAAAGTGACGCATCTAATGCATCTTTTGCGGCTTGTTGTTCGGCTATCGCTAACTCTTTCTGCTCCGCTAGCCATGCGTCAAACTCATCTTCTTCCATGGCATGCACCACGATCGGCATGAAACCATGGGCACGACCACACAACTCTGCACACTGCCCTCGGTAAACACCAGGCTCATCTATCTTAGTCCAAGCCTCATTAATAAAGCCCGGAATGGTATCTTTCTTAACGGCGAATGCTGGCACCCACCATGAGTGAATCACATCATCGGAAGTCATCAAGAAACGGACTTTACGGTCAACAGGCAGTACCAGCGGCTTATCAACTTCTAGCAGGTAATGCGCGCCTTTCACTTCGAGGCCTTCAATCTCTTTGTCACTGGTCGCTAGAAGGCTGAAAAATTCGACGTCTTCACCAAAATAGCTGTAATGCCATTTCCATTGTGACCCGGTGATTTTAACGGTCAGATCTGATTGGGAGGTATCTTCCATCGCTATTAAGGTTTTGGTGGCGGGTATCGCCATAGCGATGAGAATGATGATAGGGATGATGGTCCAAAGAATTTCGACTTTCGTGCTTTCGTGAAAATGGGCAGCAACTGCGCCCTTCGATTTCCTGTGCCTCAAAATCGAATAAAACATCACACCAAAAACAACAAAGGCAATCGCACAACAGATGTAGAAGATCAGCATATGAAGTTCATACACCTTACCACTGATCTCAGTGACGCCTTGAGTCATGTTGTAATCACTGCTAGCGTGCACTAAAGGCGATACTAAAAGCACAACAAAACTCTTCAAAAGCCACGCTAGCCTAACCAGTAATCTTTTCAAAAGATCTCTCCTTGTCCTTCCTAATTGGATACTTGCGACCTAAATGTCGTTGCGAACTGGACAACATTCATTGTTATTCCGGCTACACATGAAAAGGCTGAATCTCAATCTACAACTCACATGGAACTAGCCTGTGAGCAGGCTACTGACCTCATATAAACCCAAGAACTAATACGGTTCAAAAGCGTTGGAGGTTTCCATGAAAGATTCAAAAACGGCGAACTTGTTAAATTTTGTTATATTTATGTAAAAGGCTAGTTAGTGATATCCAATTATTCAAGGTAAGTTTACTTACTAAACAGTCAATTATTTGAAGTGGCTTAATCTACGTGCCCTCTTGCCGTTGGAATTTATTTTATATCGAGTTTTACGATTGTCTCCATGGAAATGAGAATCAATATCACTTAAATTAAATCAACGGTAAGTCATACAGACATTAATAGGTTTAGTGATTATGCAAGATGCAATGAATTGGTTAGCGAGAGACCCAGATCCAAGAACTCGTGAAGAACTTCAACACCTCATCGATGAGGGAATGCACGACGAACTTGAAGACCGCTTTACTCAACGATTAGAGTTCGGAACGGCAGGACTTAGAGGCAAAGTTGGATGCGGCCCAAATCGAATGAACCGTTTAGTCATACAGGAAACAGCAACCGGGCTCGGCCACTACTTAATCGAACATGTCGCTAATGCGACCATTCGCGGTGTGGTCGTCGGTTATGACGGCCGTTTAGATTCAAAGCAGTTCGCGATTGATACCGCTTCCGTACTCACGGCTTTAGGCATTAAGGTTTATCTAACCTCGAACGTCGCGGCGACCCCTATCGTTGCCTTTGGTATTGAGCACTTCAACGCTGCAGCTGCCGTTGTGGTGACGGCCAGCCACAACCCACCGGAATACAATGGTTTCAAAGTGTACTGGGAGAATGGCGCTCAAATCATTCCTCCTCACGATGCGGGTATTGCCGCTGAAATCGATATCGCATCGACCAAGCCGCTCCCTTTAATGAGCCTAAGTGACGCTGAATCGCAAGGAAAGTTGGTGTGGTTAACTGAAGGCTATTATCAAACCTACCGCGCTGCGATAAATCAGAGCCCATACGTGAGTGACGAGATCGAATCGGCGAACACCACTATCACCTATACCGCAATGCATGGTGTCGGCGCACAAATGGCCGAGGATCTACTTCACGATTCTGGTTTCCATAAGGTATTCAGCGTCGCAGAACAAAGAGAGCCCGATGGTAACTTCCCGACCATCAACTTCCCGAATCCGGAAGAAAAAGGCGCGATGGATCTGGTGGTTAACCTAGCCAAAAGTGTCGATGCCGACATTGCTTGTGCCAACGATCCAGATGCAGACCGATTTGCGGTTGCAGTGAGAACATATGATGGCTCTTACAAAATGCTAACAGGTGACCAAGTTGGTGTGCTATTCGCGCATTACTTGTTATCAAAACCTCATACCAAAAACCAGTTAGTTGGTAACAGTATCGTATCTTCAACATTGCTTGAAAAAGTAGCTCAATCCCACGGGGCGACTTATTTCCAAACGCTGACAGGCTTTAAATGGTTAGCCAATATCGGCATGCAATTAGAAGACGAAAGCAATGAGTTCTTATTCGCCTATGAAGAAGCGCTAGGCTATACGATTGGTACTCAGGTTCGAGATAAGGATGGACTGTCTGCCATCGTTGTTTTCGCTCAACTGGTTGAGGAGCTGAAATCTCAAGGCCGAACAGTTTGGGATCTTCTTGCTCAGATATCGTTGGAACATGGTGTCCACACCAACGCACAACGCAGTATCGCGCTTGACCCAGATTCACCATCGTTAGGTTCGAAGCTTAGGTCTGCACAACCTAAAGCAATCAATGGCGTCGCTATATCAGTGATTGAAGATCTGCAGTCGTCTTTACGCTTTGTTATTGGTGGTAATACTGAGGCGATTAACCTGCCCGCAAGTGACGTACTCATCTATCACCTCGAAGACGGCTCACGCATTATCGTAAGACCTTCCGGCACTGAGCCAAAAGTTAAGGTCTACTATGAGACGGTGACAAAATTTGAAGGGACAGAAACCTACGAAGACACTCGCCTGCGCGGTGAGAAGTACATGGACAAACTCATCGAACAACACCAGCAAGAGCTGAATTCATAGCGATTTAGCGCGTTCAACATGTAACGGTTAAATATAAAAAATGGACGCTCGTAGCGTCCATTTTTGTCTCAGCGGCTAACCACGAGAAGATGTCTGATTTGATTCGCCTACGAAGTAAAGAAAGAAGACAACATCCAGATAGCTAACACGATGAAAACTCCGCCCATGACTTTCTGTTGATAGGTACGAAACTTCGCGTTTTCTACGAGAGACTTACCAATCGTACCGACCAACGCTACTAGTAAGAAATTGAACGTTAAACCTAAGACATTCAGTAGCAAACCAAGCACTAACATTTGCTCGCCCGAAGTCGCTTCAATATTCGTTGATACAAACTGAGGTAAAAACATCACGAAAAATACCAAGGCTTTAGGGTTAAGCAGGTTGCTGATCAGCGCTCGTTGATAATAGGCTTTTGCAGCAAAATTATCGTTTAACTCCGGCGCATTACCCTGCTCTGTTCGCAGGCAGTCCCATCCCATCTTCAACAAGTACGCGCCGCCTAACAAATGTAGAGCTTTAAGCGCTATTGGGCTCATTGCGATCAACGCTGATACACCCATAGCCGCTAATACTGTCAGAATGATTCCAGAAGTCGCATTACCTAGGCTTGCAAACACGCCGACCTTACGGCCATAGCTCATGCTTGAACTCGCAATCAGTAACATATCAGGGCCAGGTAAAAGAAGAAGTGCAACAACGGCAGTCAGGTAGACAGGTAAAATGGTTAAGTCGATCATGAGGGTCAGCATTGATAAAAACGGAGGCGGATTTTATATCAATTACCAACACCCTTCCAGATGCAATCAGTTGTTCGACGTTTATTTAATCGAATTAAAAACCAACATTAAGCGACAAAACCAATTTATTAACTAAATAGAAAAGACTAATTAACTTGCTACCCATTCGATCTCAATCAATGTCGTATCGCCACACTTTAGGCGACCAAGGAAGATATCGCCTCGATGTACGGCCCCAACACCTTTTGGCGTACCTGTCATCACAACATCGCCGTCTAGTAAGGTGGTATAAGAAGACAGCTCTTCTAGGATAGTTTTTGGAGAGTAAAGCATCTGCTCAACATGTCCTTTCTGAACACGAACACAGTTAATAAACAACTCTAGGTTTAAGTCTGCAAGGTCTAAGTTATCAATTGGAACAAAGCGACTCAAGACAGCGGAACCATCAAACGCCTTGGCGCGCTCCCAAGGTAGGCCTTTCGCTTTTAAGCTACTTTGTAATTCACGTTTGGTGAGATCTAGTCCTAAACCCACAGCGGAGTACTGGCCATTTTCAACAATAAAACAGATTTCTGCTTCGTAGTGCAGCGCTTCTTGATGAAAAGAAGACAGGGATGACGTAACGCTGGTACTTGGCTTATTGAAAACCACCATAGAGTCAGGGATCGCATTGTTAAGTTCTTCAATGTGATCGACATAGTTACGCCCAACACACAGTACTTTTGTTGGGGTTGCTGTTCGTCTCGAATTCATCAATTGTTTCTGATCTACAACGCTGCTCATAGTTTATCCCTTAACTATTTTTAGAGAGCAGAGTTTAGCGCATCATAAAATGAGAGTCTTCGACAAGATGATTACCGATCTCTAAATTCTGATCTTGAGCTCAATTCATTGATTTGAATACTTTTAGGTAAATATCGGTGTATATCTCGACCGACCCACCAGGAATAGAGTCATCGGCTTACATAAATTAGAGAAAATGAAACTAAAGTAGGCAGTTAAATTTGAAGAGCATTAAAACGAAAGAAGCCCTCTTAAACCATAGGTTTGAGAGGGCTTAGCATGGTGTCTAGGACAGTATCCTAAAAGGTAAACTTAAGGAGTAAACACTATGCTAAATAAGTCTGCGACTTATAGGTAGTAACGAGCACCAAGTAGCCACTGGTCGTCAGCTTTTTCTTTGTACACGCCAGAACCTTGTAGATCGAACTGGTAACCAGCAAAGCCTACGAACTGAGATGTGAAGTTGTATTCAGCTTGTAGAGCAGTTGTAGCAAATACTGTTTCGCTCATCTTGTCATCTTCTACAGCTTCGTAGTTAACGCTTAGGTTAAGGCTGTTAGACAATGCGTAAGAAGCTAGCAATTCAACTGCAACTGACTCTTCAAGAATCTGGCCGTTACCAGAGTTCATGTAGTTATTCATTGCGTAAACACCAGCAAGGTAAAGACCTTCAGCGCCGTATGAACCGTAAGTTGCACTCAACACGTGAGAGTCAGCAGTTTGTGAGCCAGCACCAACGTACTTAACATCACCAGTGTTGTAAGCGTAGTTTGCAGTAACGTCAGCAATAGCGTAGTTCAAAGCAATTTGACCACGGTTGCCGTATTCATTCAAACCGTCAGCTTTACGACCTTGCCATGCAACAGCTGCGCTTAGAGAACCTGCGTTACCGAAATCGATAGCATTGCCGTAGCTCACCATCTCTTCACCACGACCAGTACCTAGGTTACCGTGATCTTCGTAGATGAAGTCATTCGCGAATGCGATTGGCATATCTGCTACGCCAGCAACGTTGTAGTAAGGTGCCCATTGAGTACCTACTGCTGTACGACCGTAATCGTCGTGAGAAAGACCAACGTAGCCAAGACGAGTCGTGAATGACTCATCACCACCGTCAAGCATGTTTAGCGCCCATTCACCTTTAGCGTCAGCAGTAAAACCGTTGCCAAGATCGTGAGTTGCACCGAAGTTGATACGTGGAGATACAGACTCAACACCGATGTCATCGCTATTAAGGCGGTCATCACTGTTTACGTCGCCAACTGCAACTGATACGTGACCACCTACAGAGAATGTTGTGCCGTCTTCGTTGTAAAGTTCTACAGCAACTGCCTGTGTACCAAATACTGCACCAGAAATTGCTAGCGCTAAAAGTTTCTTATTCATTGTCATATCCATTATGTAACTGGGTGAGTTATTCACTAACAACCTCGTGCTTACGGAGAAGTTGTTACCTGCATTTAACAAGTAGGCAAACCCTAATATACGAATGACAAGAAAGTTGCATTAAAATATATAAAATAAAAAAATCGCACTATAAAAACAAAAATACCTTTTAAAACAGTTGATTAACACGACAATTGCTGGGATCTCCTTTCATTCTTTGAGATAAATACTTTGATTATTTTTGATTTTATAATCACTAAAAAAGCATTAAAAATCTAAACCCAAGGTAACTCATCAGACCATCGAGAGGCTCGCCTTTGCCTTTGAAACATTTTGTAACACGTAGAGCTCAGCTGAAATATTTAGCTTTGTGAAACAAATCCCAATATGAGCTAGGAAAAATCGTTCAATAGAAAGTTCATTAGAGAAAAACAAAAAAAGGGCAACCAATCAGCGACTGGTTGCCCTTCATAACTCATCATTGAACTCTTATTTGAAGCAAACCTCAGCCCAACGAGCTAAACCTGCAGTTACTGAACCGAAGTAATTACCACTCACAATCGGTACATTCGGCACAGCTTGTTGTACGGCTTCACGAAGTATCGGTGAACGAGCGGAACCACCCGTCATGTAGATTACGTCTGGCTTTTTCTGGCCTTGTTGAATCGCTTCTTTAACCAACTCAATCATCTTAGACTTTGGTGTTTCAATCGCTTCAACCATCTGTTCGACTGAGATATCTACCTCGACCAGTTCAGAGGCAACATTAATCGCAGCACGATATTGAGGGGATTCTGCCAGCGCAATCTTGGCCTCTTCCGCTCTACGCACAATACCGTAACCCAAAGTGTCGTGATAAACCTTCATCAAACGTTCTAGCTTTTGAGGCTCTGACGCTTCTTTACGAAGTAATTTTAATGCCGCTAGGTTTTCTCTTGAATAGAAGTTCTTTTGAGCTTCAACATTATTAATCGCAATTGGGTTCCAGAATTGAGTCAGTGGCATATCAATACCCGAAATGCCTTTGCTGCCCATACCAAAAGGTGACATCAGTTGTTTGAATGCAAGATAGATATCGAGGTCATTCCCCCCTACCCTTTGCCCACTGTGTGCCAACAAGCTCTGGGTACGATCCGCTTTACCAGACCACGTTGGTCCCATTTCTAATAATGAGCAATCGGTGGTACCACCGCCAATATCAACAACCAATACTGTTTGGTTTTCAGTTAATGTGCTTTCGTAATCAAGGCCTGCGGCTACGGGCTCAAATTGAAAAGCGATATCAAGGAAACCGGCACGCTTAGCTGCGCGAGACAGTATGTCTTCAGCTTGTCTGTTCGCCTCTTCACCACCTCGACCGTGGAAGTTAATTGGTCGGCCGATAACAGCTTGCTTGATCTGCTCTTGAGTCGTGAGTTCGGCTTGATTCTTGATATTTGCCATCATGGCGCACACTAAATCTTCGAAAAAGCTCACCTGCACATCATGCAGTCCACTCGCGCCAAGGAAAGATTTAGGGGACTTAACATAATAAACATCGCGAGGGTCTTCTAAATATAAGTCCAACGCAGCCTGACCAAATGCCATGTCTTCTGGCACTAAGTCGATACTCTCTTCTCTGTTCAGCGCAATCGCACGTCGTAGTACTTGCTCACCGATCGCATCACTCGGCTTGATATTCAAGTGGCGGAATAGATGTTCAGAAACACTCTCACGAGTAGGCGCAAACACGGTTGAGGGAATATAGTGGTTGTTACCTTCTAGCGGTAACAGGCTTGGCTCTCCATTAACCATCGCCGCGACAGAACAGTTCGCTGTTCCATAATCAAATCCAATAAACATAATATCCCCCCACTCAACAAAAGGGGCGAGATGCTACATGAAAAGCCTAAAAATTACGAGGTCATTTCTAAATTTAACTGAGTAATTTCTTAGCTTAACGGCTCTTCAAGAAGAAACAAATATGCTACATTTCAGCCCAAATGAATCACAGGTTAGAGAAATGAAAACACCTTGCCGAGCGGCTTGTAAAAATAATGGCGGAATGTGTAGTGGCTGCTTTCGAACAATGGATGAAATTATAGGTTGGAAAGGCTTATCTGAAGAAGAGCAAACGTCGGTTATGGATAATCTTAGTGGCGCGAGTTCGACTCACCAATGTCCACAGTGTAATGAGCCAGCTCAATGCGATATCAGTGCGGGCAAAGAGACGTGTTGGTGTTTTGAGTTAGAAAAACGAGATACTAGCGATATTCCAAAGGCTGGAGTTTGTATATGTCGTAAGTGCTTGTCTGCCCTGCCCGTTCAGTAGTTTAGAGCCCATTTAGTAAGTTACTGGATAGCAAGTTACTAGCCAGTTCAACATAGACAAAAAAAGCGAGAGGTTGTTTTCTCGCTTCAAAATACTGAGATTAAATTTCGACCTAATCGTTACCTGGTTAGTGTCTACTTCACTTTTGCAACCAGCGCAGGTTGAGAAAACTGGATACCATTCCAGCCATGAACCATAAAGTTACGAATATTTTGATGGTCGCTGTTCTCAGGAAAACCTAGCACGTCGTTACGATAAAATTGACCAAAACAAGCAAGTGTTTGCTCTGCTGATAGGCCTTGCTCTAAACCAAAAGCAAAAATCTTACACGAACCATTATTCTGCCCTGCAGCGTTCACTACCTCACCATTGCGAAATTCGCGCTCAGAAAAATCATAGTGAGCTTCGATCACTTGCATTGTATCTTCAAATTGCACGGCCTCTGGGGTTTCAGCCAGAGTATTCAATAAGGTTTCCAGTTCCATTTACTATTTCTCCATCAAGTATATATCTGTCAGCAGTGTATCTTGTTTTACGACAAGAGTAAGCCGTTGTTTACTTGAGATAGCGATTCACTTTTTTGTTGTACGCTGCTAATTACTTCAATGAAACTAATGACATAGTTTTATCAGGGCGTTATATTATTTTATCAAACGATTAACATTGTTCAGTAACGAATATGCATAAAGATAAAAACTTAGAACTGTTCAGATACCTAAAGCCAGGTACAAAAACAGCAGGTGTATTGGAATTTGGCCCAGACGACTCAATCCAGATCAGTACACTTTATATCGGACACAAAGAAGATCAGTACCTCATCCTAGAGCTTACGCAAAAAGCGACAGAAGCACTGACGCTGAGAAAGCTCACAAACGTTGATATTATTGTTCGTGCGATTACCGACACCGAACTTGGGCACATTGTCGCGTTCAAAACCAATGTACTGGCTCATATCACCTCTCCAGCACATCTAATCTTCCTTCGCCCACCCTCAAACTTTGCAAGCAAGCCTATTCGTGAACACGAAAGGTATAAAGTACGTCTCAGCTGTGAAGTCACTTTTGATACCTTGTCGCTGGATGCCACACTAGTCGACTTTTCAGCGTCAGGGTGCGGTATCTATCTTACCCAGCAATCAGATCTTGATGTCGGCTGGAAGATAAAAGTCAATTCTGACTTAAATGAGTACTTAGATGACGATCTTGTCTACAAGGTGGTAAGTAAGAAAAGGCAAAGACAAGGCTGGCTGCTAGGTATCCAATTCCCTGAACACCTAGATATGAGTGATGAGTTGAAAACGCTGCTATTGGAACAAGCCTTTGTCGCTGGCTCGATATAAAGGCAGAAAATTAGTTACTTCTCTTCAACAGACTCCATTAAAGAGCACTAAGTTAAAGCCTAGTGCTCTGTGTCATTCCAGTATGAGTTTTTGAAATGAACAAACGCTTGGTGGAGCGACTCTTCTTTAATCGGCTTTACAATCACGTAATTCGCCCCTGCGGCCATAAAGCTGTCTCTAGTTGACTCTTGAGCATCAGCGGTACACGCATAAATAGGGGCTGACACACCAATCTCACCTCTTAGCTGCTGAGTGGTTTCAACACCACCGAGATTAGGGAGTTGGTTATCCATCAAGATCAAGTCATAGGTAATCGTCTTAGCCATCTCAATCGCTTCTAAGCCATCTTTTGCCCAGGTGACGACCATGCCATATTTCTTACAGAAAGCCTGAGCAATAAAGGCGTTGGTGTGATTGTCTTCCACCAGCAACACATTCAAAGGTCGACTAAACAACGCCTCTGGCTCAACCTCAGCTTGTTGCTTAGCATCGACTAATAGCGGCTTGGCGTGTACGACTACAGGAATTTCTATCGTGAACTCTGAGCCTTGACCTATCACGCTGCGGACTTGAATGTCCCCTTCCAGCATATCGACCAGATTTTTTACAATTGTAAGTCCTAAACCAGTGCCACCATATTCACGAGTGGTGGTCTCTTCGGCTTGAACAAAGGGTTCAAAAACAGCATCAATTTTGCTTTCATCAATACCAATGCCAGAATCTTTCACTCGAACGATCAAGCTGGCGTGATCGGAGTTAAAGATACTCTCGATCTCAAAGCTGACGGAGATACCGCCTTGATGAGTGAATTTAAAAGCATTACTCAACAGATTAAACATGATCTGATTGAGGCGTACTTGGTCGGTATTGATTTCAATGTCATCAACCAAGTGATTCACAATGGTAAATTCGACGGATTTATCTTCACACAGCGGTCGATAGATGCTGTCTAAGGTATTAACTAACTCCCCTAAACGGAAGTCTTTCTTTTGAATATTAAACTGCCCTTGCTCAATCTTTGAGAAGTCCAAGATATCGTTAAGTACCGCCAGTAAATGTTCCGCACTATTACACAGTACATCCACCTGCTCGCGATTATCTTCATTGTGCATAGAGCGCTTGAGCAGCTGAGACACACCGAGAATACCGTTGAGCGGCGTGCGAATCTCATGACTCATCTTAGCTAAGAAGTCTGCTCGCACATTCGCATGATGCTCAGCTTCTTCTCTTGCTCGATCAGCCTGTCTTTCCGCCTCGATAAGCTTAGTAATATCTTGCCCTTGTACCACCACTCCTGTGATGCCGTGTTCCACGCGAATAGCAGACATGTTCCAACGAAACACCTTTTCACCAATGGGTACGTTAATACCCGTCAGTTTAGAACCCTGAACCACCATTTGAATATTAGGCAGCATTCGCAGCTCAAACTCTTGGGCAATTGGACCATAATTGTCATCAGCATCGAACAACGCCATGCGAGCGGCGGGGTTCATCTGAATCAAATCGCCTTTTTTCAGACCAAACTAAGATAGGCGAATGAGCAAAGTTAAAGAGATCTTGGAATTTTTGATTCTGTTCAGATAAGCGCTCAAAGGTGTCTTCAAGAGTACAACCAATATGATGAAATTCGAAAATGTTAGAACCATCGAACTTGTTGTACTCTTCGCTAGCACTTGCCGAACGAGTAAAGTCCATTAGCTTATCAAGCTCGGCTGAGACTCTCTTTTGAATCCAAGTTCGAGCAAAAAAAGACATCAATATGATCACCACAATCACCACGCTGATCGCACGCTGATAATTCTCTTCTAACGCAATGAAATTATTATTTTTTTGAACAGCTCGAATGATTAAAGGAGTTTCAACAAGCATTAATCTTAATGGTTGCGATGGTAACGAAATGACGCGGCAACTGTTCGTACATTTGGTAATTGAGGATGTCAGTAATGGTGTAGCTTTCATCACCACTGAATGTCGATGTCACCGGTGTACCGTGCGCTTCAATCACGATATTTTCGCTATTACTGCCCTGTTGGATTGACTCAGCCAAAGAGAAGTTGTTGTCAAGCACAATGGCGATATAGAGTTGACCAAGGACTTCCCCAGTAGCGTTATCAACAATAGGGGTACGGCGAGCCAACAAGTGACGCTTACCTATATCTGTCCTCAGTTTAATAAAATGCCAATTACTGCTGAACGAAACCTCATCAGAAATATGCTTTAAGTTGGACTCATCCAAACCATAAAATTGACTGTTGCCGTCTTCCCAAGCCAAACCATCGTGGGTTGAGACAAAGCGTAAATCTGGTGCATGATCCGGTTCACGTTGGTCAACACCAAAGAAAAAGTAGCTCAGAGTCTCGTCATTACCCGTATCAAAATACTCTCTGAGAGTTTCACTGTGTGAGCTACTGTCTTGATGGATTTGCAGCACCGACAAACGATAATCAAACATGTTTTGGATCAGGCTTGAGGTTTGCTGTACCGTTCGATTCGTCTCTTGCTGTACGATATTACTGCTGGTTTCATAATTATGAATAAGCACGCCAAGTGCCATCACGCCTATCACCAAAATAACGATACGCGTAATGAGTCTAGCTAAAGTGTTTCTAGGTGTGCTGGCGTAACTTTTCTTCATTAGTGACCTGAGTACCTAAATGCTCGCTGTTTAAGTTCTGAAATACGTTCTGGGGAATCTTCCTTGGTGACAATTTCAAATTCACCAGAGTAAACGGTAGGCACTTCCAAACCGGCTAGATCCCACTTGATCGCCTCTGCCATTGCAATGCCTGTATCGTCGTTCATACGCATGACAGTAACATCTAGGTCGCCCCTTGCAATGGCTTCAAGTTCAGCAGAGCCGCCTCCCCAACCATTCACTAAGATGTCTTGGCCCGATTCACGAATCGCTTCCATTGCACCGAGAGCGACATCCGTTGAACATGCATAGATAAAGTCTAGATCCTTATCGTTCTCTATGCTGATTTTAGCCGCTTGGTAGCCACTGTCTTTGTTTGATTTTGTGTAAAACGAAGACTTAAGGGTAAAGTTGGTATCCGTATTCACTTCATGGATAAAAGTATCTCCACGCGCATCACTGATATAGCCTTGTGAGTAATACAAAACAGAATACTTACTGTCTGGCGGACTTACTTGTTTAAAATAGTCCGCCAGTTTTAAACTGCCTGTCGCATGGTCAAAACCCACATACATAAATGGCTGTCTATCTGCCCAAGCTCGCACTGGCGTCGTGATATTTTGAAGAATCAGTTTGGTGTCTGTAGAGGTCAACACGTGCTCGATAAACTTGCGGTGGCGCGTGGTATCTAGCGTGAAAATCAAATAATCCGTCTTGTTTTCAATCGCTTCTTGCAACGAAATACTCTGCTGCGCGAGATCGGCATTAATACGGGTAAACACTTGATTTATTTGATAGCGGATCTTCAGCCTATCGAGACGCTTCTCAAAAGCTTGAATATTGCGAACCCAGTAATCCGAGATCTGTTGGCCCGGATACACCACGGAAATCGTAATTGGTTTGTCTTGGATTCTTCTCAGTGGCACAGGGTGATTTTGTACAGCCTCGACCATTTTATCGGTCAATGCTCTTTGTTCTGGAAAAGTGGAAAGATAATCTTGGTATTCCCAGTACCCATTGAGGACATGAGTACCATGGGAGAGAGCGGACGCAGAAAATACGGCAAGTCCAAACAACATCAGTAAACGTTTCATATTTTTCTCGTTTTATATGAGCTACTTTGGCTCATTTTTTAACCTAGCATGACACCATCTCTTTGTATGGCTAATGGATATTATGTAGGACAACGATGATAAATGATAGCGTCTAACACTAATTAGAACGACATTCTAAATGAGCAATATGTTAATTTGGAATGGAGATTAAGAACAACGAGTTAAATTATGATTTCAGCCCATTCACGGTAAGAGTAATTACCATTTAAATTCATAAGCTTAGCTAGAGCCGATATAGCTCCTTACACTATTAAGATTTAATCAATAACAAACATTTTAGCTATGAATTATGAGACTTCGATATATTGAATTTTGTCTTTTTGCCACTCAATAATCAGTTTGAGTGATACCAGTTTTTCTTTGCGGGATTTGGGCAACTGCTTGATCGCGTATTCGGTTTTCAACGCCTCACTTTTTGAGCCAACACCAAAGCTCCAAACCAGCTTAAGTGGGCCTTTACCTTTTAAAGCTTTGGCGCCTTTACCGGTTTGATGTTGTTCAAATCGACGTTCTAGATTGTTCGTCACGCCACAATAAAGGGCATTGTGACGATTGCGGATCAAGTACACGACCCAATCCGCATTTTTATCAGCATCTGACATTTAAAGCAGTGATTCAACCAGAGCCTTAAGCTCTGCCACTTCTGCTCGTAGGCTTGCAACTTCAGACTCAAGCTCTTCAAACTTTTCACTCGTTGCAGAGGGGGCAGCCGCGCTTACTGATGCCATCGCAAACGCTTCAACGTCCACTTCACCGCTCAAGAAATGCTGGTAGCGTGATTCACGTTTACCCGCTTCGCGTGGCAGCTTCACAACCAAGGCACCTGCTTCTCTTGCAGCGAGTTTGTCTAATGTTGCTTCTACTTCTTTCACATCACTAAAGTTTGCAAGGCGACCCGTTCGAGTACGAAGTTCACCGGGTGTTTGCGCACCGCGCAGTAACATACAGCAGATGATTGCACGCTCTTGCTCTGTAAATTGCAGATCGCCGAACTCAGTGTTGCAGAAACGATGCTGATACTTATTAACACGGCTATTGAAGCTGCTCTCATCACTCACCATGCGACGTCCGATTAAACCATCAACTGCATCTAAAACATCTGACTCAGAAAGAGAGAGAACAGGTTCACGGTTACTCTTTTGATTGCATGCCGTGGTTAAACTGTTCAGTGTCAGTGGGTAATGATCGGGAGTAGTGACTTCTTTCTCGATCAAACAACCGATAATTCTCGCTTCAATTGGGGAAAGTACTGTGTTCATCGTTTTTCCTTTTTATTATTTTGATAATTCCATCTCAACACCTAACAATGCAGTAACTAGTGTTCAGACAAAATTGGTACTCGTTTCTTTCTGCCCTGTTCATCAATCATTATGATCTTAGAACGGTTTAGCTCTATTTCCACGACTTCCAAATAAGTACGCTCTTGTACATACGCATCACGAAGCTTGTTTTGTTCTGCTGAAGATTCAGTGACATTGTCGTCCAATTCTTCGTTTTCCAATTGTTGTTGATTCATTTCACATTTCGTATCAATGCAGTATCTACATGGGATACTAACTTGAACGGTAAGATAAAAACAATCACACATCAGCGAGAGTGACGAATAATTAAACAACCTTACTTTTGCTTTGATCTAAAGACTGTTACATCATCAATTGATGTGCTTTAATCAGAAGCAGACAACGTATTTGACGAATAGGAAAAGGAATCTATGAGCAGCGTATTTGAAATTGTTAACCAAGCACGACGTAAGAACAAACTTAAGCGTGAACTTTTAGACAACGAAAAGAAAGTTCGTGACAACCGTAAGCGTGTCGACCTTCTTGATAACCTACTTGATTACATCAAGCCAGAGATGACCCACGACGAGATCCTAGGCATTATCAAAAATATGAAAGCTGACTACGAAGACCGTGTTGATGACCACATCATCAAGAGCGCTGAGATTTCTAAAGCTCGCCGTGACATCAGCCGTCGCATTCGTGAACTGACAGAAGAAGACAAGCAAATCCAAGGTAAGAAGTAATCTAACCTCGCTAATTTACTTGTAACAATGTTAGTAACCCACTCTTAGTAGTGGGTTTTTTTACCTAAACTCCAGCGTCTATACTTAAGCATCTAAACCTAACCGTCTAGGCTTAAGCGTACCTAAGCAAAATGAATGAAACTCAACAGCAGTATCAAACTAAATAACGAGTGTACACTAGCGATGGAGAGACTTTATGTACGGAAGTATTCTGATTACCTTGGCGTTATCAACGACACAACCTTACCCTGAAAAATTTGAGAAACTTTATACCGAAGAAACCGAAATCACTTATGACGATCTCGTGGTCGATGTTCATGGCTACAAGGTTCCGACCCGATCAGCATTTCGAGGTTGGATGCTCCTCAATCACGCTCAAGACCAAGTGAGAGCAATCGGACAACAACTCAAGGACAATGGCGTTACTCAGAGCATGCCTCTGCATCTCGTTCTATTGCAAGGGACGGATTGGGCAATGAGTAATACAACCTTGTTTACCCTCCCAAATAAGAAACATGTGCCAAACATGATCAATACCCTGAAGTACATACAACAATATATTGAGCCTGAAATCGGTGTTGTTATACCAGTATCTGGAGAGCGAACCGATATCTACAATCAACAAGCTGGTGGTGCACTGCGAAGTAAGCACTTAGAGTTTTGTGCCTTAGACCTAGTGCCTGCAAATGACATTACTCGCGAAGATCTACACGTGAAACTTAAAAAGAT
Organism: Vibrio sp. 1S139; assembly: GCF_041439475.1. Classification (NCBI taxonomy): domain Bacteria; kingdom Pseudomonadati; phylum Pseudomonadota; class Gammaproteobacteria; order Vibrionales; family Vibrionaceae; genus Vibrio; species Vibrio sp. 1S139. Next base: position 37,142 of record NZ_JBGOOD010000007.1, on the reverse strand, counting down.
TCATTCGGAATTCGGGCAAAAAAATAATGTTGGGCTTGGTTTATATTCAGGTGTTCGATTCCACATCGATACTTGTGGGTTTAGACAATGGTAAAGAAACACGATCAAGTCATAAAGACCTGAAATTCGCACGTGTCACTTAGACTCTAAAAACAAGTGAAATTACATAAGATTATGATTTTAAATGTAAATTAAAACTGGAACGCTAATTGATATTAATAACAAGTATCATAATTATTAATAGCAATTAGGAATTCAATATGAAGACGATGACTCAACGCTTTCAAACTCTGCTTTCTGTTTCAAACTTCAGTCTAGCGATCACAACCTTGCTTATGCTTCTCAGTATTATTGTTGCTTATCCAATGGCCGATCACTTCTCACTGCCAATTCAAATCGTCGCCCACATCAGCACCATCTTAGTCGCAGCCTTGCTGAACATCAGCTATGTCGGTCGTTGCCTTGCACAATACAACCTTGGATTGGAAGTTCGTTAAGTAGCGCCGCGCTAGCCTTGATACGGGAGCCCTAGACAATATCAAGGCTACTGAAAAGATCGTACAGCTGGTGAGATTTATAGGGTTTAGGTAAGTAGGCGTTCATACCGGCTTCAAAACAATCTTTGATGTCTTCTTCTAGAACACTGGCGGTTAAAGCTATGATGGGTAATGGTGTGACTTGTTGATCGGCTTCCCACTGACGTATCGCACGAGTCGCCGTTATGCCATCCATAACAGGCATCATGCAGTCCATTAAGACTGCATCAAACTGAGCACCCTGGGTGATGACATCCACCGCTTCTTGGCCATTACTGGCAATCAAATATTCATAACCCGCTTGCTCAAGGAAGAAGCTCGCTATTTTTTGATTCATCAGATTGTCTTCAACGATCAAAATGCGTCGATTCAGAGAGCGAACTTCTTCATCTTTTGCTTCCACTTGAGGCGTTTGCTCTTCGCCCACATCGAGAGATTGTAAGCTGGTTAAGAAACGTCGGCCCAAGAATGGCAAGGTATGAGTCGAGTGGACCGTTTCTCTGATTAGGTTGGTTTTAAATAGGTGATGCTGACAAACGATGACGCGAGCAAGAGGATATATCACCTTCAACGTCGCAAGATCTTTTTCCATAGAGTGGTGCAAGGTATGACAATAAAGTATGAAGTCACTTTCTTTTACACTTTCACTAAGGGCAGCAATGGATGACACCACATTGGCTCGAACATTCAAACGCTCACACTCTTTAACGAGCTGATCGAGGTAATTGAAAGAGTTCGAGATGATGGTCGCTCGGCTCAGGTTATCGAAAGTTTGAACAGGCGCTTCCACAACATCGACATACAAACAAAAAGTGAATGTAGAGCCCTCTCCTTTCACTGAACGCGCGGTAATGTAACCACCCATCAAATCAACAAGCTGTCGACAAATCGCAAGCCCTAACCCCGTACCGCCAAATTGACGGGTAATGCTGCCATCTTCTTGAGTGAAAGGTTCAAATATGGACTCTAACTTCTCGGGCTCAATCCCAATCCCGGTATCAGACACGCTGCATTCAAGCTTGCCCCTGCCCATAGACATAGGTGTATAAGCAATGTCAGTTGTAATTGTGCCCTTAGACGTAAATTTGATGGCATTAGAAAGCAGATTGGTCAGCACCTGTCTCACGCGGTACTCATCGAAAAACAGTTGTGACGGCGTTTGATAATCGATATTGATGTCGAGCTCAATATCCTTACTTATCGCTTTCGACTGAATCACACTCACAGAGTCATAAACCGCTTCTCGCAAATCAGCATTGTGTGGTGACAACATCAAGTTACCCGACTCGATTTTAGACAGGTCGAGTATGTCATTCAGCAGCACCAGTAAAGAGTGAGAAGACGATTCGATATCCCCCAGTACTTCTTGTTGATTTGGGCTCAGTTGGCTTTGAGATAAGATCTCAGCCATGCCAATGATCCCGTTAAGTGGCGTGCGTATTTCATGTGACATATTTGCTAAGAATGCGCTTTTGGCTTTGTTAGCCGAAATCGCGTCTTCTTTTGCTGTTATCAACTCTTTGTTGTGCAGATAGTTGCGTTCCATCACTCGATTTAGGGTTTCAGTGAACTCGGCAAGCTCATCGTTCCCTTGGATACGAATCACCTTTGGCTGGCCGTAGCTATCAGCGCATTCCGACACACCTTTCAAGATAATCGACAGGTTTCTGTTTAAGCGCAGAGATGTCGCAACCCCAAGCCACATCAAAACACCAGAAGCGATGAGTATAAGCAACGTCATGACCAAGGTTTGCCTTTTCTGCAACGCGATATTCTTGGTCAGTTCAAACTGTATTTGATTGGTGTAAGCGCCAATCGCGTTTGAAATAGCCCGTTTTTTAACCTCTAAGCTTTTCAAGTGTTGATATATTTCGGGTGATGAAAAGTCCCCTTTGAGGATTCGAGATGTAAATTTGTCTTGGAATTCATCTTTGGCGACAGCGTTTAGCAACTGTCTAATGTTTGGAGAACGCGTATCCGAACGGAAAAATGTATCTAATAGCTGTTGCTGCCTCTCTAGAGCAGCGACATAGCTAAGCAAGTATTGGTTTTTAGACTCTGGGGAGCGATTCAAACTGAAGCTTAACCACGCTTCTCTCTGAGTCCAAAACACATAATGCGTAAGATTGATAAACATCGCTTCAGCTTGACCGATATTTTCATCGACTAAGGCCATACGATATTCAGACAGCTCCATCAGCACGTCTTTTAACAAGTCGAAAGCGCGCTCTGTCAATTTTCTGCTGTCTGTCGTTTCAGGTGTACTAGCTAGGATCATCAACAACTTTTTCAATTCAGCTAACTGAGGGTCAATACTCCAATTGCTGTCGAACCGTTGAAGTCGCATTCCATACTGAGTCAGTCTATCCAGTTCTGATTGCAGTGTTAAAAGCAACTGACCTTTCTCAGGGGAGTCATTAGACAGCACCAACCATCGATAAGCATCACTTGAAACCGTATTAAAAGATTGAAGCGCTTCGACCTTAATACGCGTTGTTTCAAGGTGATTCATCTTCTCATCGTTCTTAAGCACTTCATTCACTGTAAACCCGAACATAATGAGTACAGAAACCGTGGAAAGAAAAATAAGACGCCATCTAATTGACATGTTTATCATTTTTATAACTACTCCCTTCCCGAAAGTAATTTACCTAACCCAAATTAAGAATAGGACATTAACAGAGGGTTATTGATCAAATTGGATATGAACAAACGATACTCTGAGCCCAGAACGAAAAATTAAAGCCAACTGGTATCCAGAAAAGTGCTTTAAAGCGGAAAGGCGTGCTTTTATTAAGACTGGTTTAAACAAGCGAGGTTTCAGTGAGCAAAATGTAAACAAAAGACGTTTTCTCCAGTTATTATCACCGGCATAACAAGTACACATCCACATTCTGCGGCTCAACTAGACTGTGAATAATGACTCTGCGTGCTAACAAAGTGGATAGTTAGGTTAAAATTGTGACATCCAATCGTTTGCGTGATGCACTTTTCACACTCAAGCTAGGCTTATTCAAAGGTCAAACATCAATACTCGTTAATTCCCTTATTTATCGTTTACTGTTTACGTGTAACTTGAGTTAGCGATCACACCTTTAATGTTCAATATGACCTGTATTACATATTATCCTTTGAATTGAGTATTTTTTGACGAAAAATAAGTGCTACAGATTATTAAAGTCAATAGTCTTTATCGACGTTCAAATCTTGATTTATGGCTAATATAAAGCCAATTTACAGATATTTTGTCTGCATTTATTTTTCCTAGCAGAATAACCCGTCGTACCTTACAATCCTGCCACATAAAAATTACAAGTTACACACAAGGTATATCAGCACATTTAAGTGGCAATAAAGACCACAGACTGATGCCTCAAATCCCCTATGCTGATTGGCTTCCCTACAACCGCCATGAATGCAGAAACTTAACGTGAAAGGTCCCGAGTAAAGATGAGTCCCGAAAAGCACCTCCTAGATTGGCAAACTAGTCAAACCATTGCTGAATCCATCGCTCCAACTTTAGGTCAGTTATACCGTCAAAAAGGCGTAGAAGTTATCCTCTTTGGTAAGACCTTAGTTAACGCGACAACTATCGACATCATCAAAGCTCACCGCATCGCAAAACGTTACACTGGTTCTCCTCTTACAGCAGAACAGACTCAACCTATTATTCAACACCTTCTCTCTATGGACTTATCTCCATGTCGTATTGATGTTGGTCGCCTTGCGCATTCATTCTGGCAAGATCGCGAACACACACATGGGTTGGATGATTTCCTACAAACTGCACTTATCGAATCGCTTGAAGGCGATGCAATGACAGAACCTCGTGACGTTGTATTGTACGGTTTTGGTCGTATTGGCCGACTGCTAACTCGTCTGTTGATCGAGAAAAGTGGCCCGGGGTACCCACTGCGTTTACGTGCAATCGTTGTACGCGGCGGCAAAGATGGCGACCTAGAAAAACGTGCAAGCCTGCTTCGTCGTGACTCTGTACACGGCCAATTCAACGGCAGCATTGTTGTAGACCAAGAACGCAAAGCGATCATCGTTAACGGTAACTTCATCCAAGTTATCTACGCAAACAAACCAGAAGAAGTGGATTACACGGCTTACGGTGTTGAAAATGCACTTGTGGTTGATAACACAGGCGTATGGCGTGACGCGGAAGGCCTGAGCCAACACGTTGCGTGTAACGGTGCGAAGAAAGTGCTACTGACTGCACCTGGTAAAGGCGACATCAAGAACGTGGTATTTGGTGTGAATGAAAATGTTATTCAGCCAGAAGACACCATCATCTCTGCAGCAAGCTGTACTACTAACGCAATCACGCCAGTATTGAAAGCGGTTCACGACAAGTTTGGCGTGCTGTCTGGTCACATCGAAACGGTGCACTCATTTACCAATGATCAAAACCTAATCGATAACTTCCACTCGGGTGATCGTCGTGGTCGTGCTGCATCATTGAACATGGTACTGACATCGACTGGCGCTGCTAAAGCAGTATCAAAAGCGATGCCGGAAATGGAAGGTAAGCTAACAGGTAATGCGATTCGCGTTCCTACGCCAAACGTTTCAATGGCAGTTGCGAACCTAAACCTTGAGAAAGGCACAAACAAAGAAGAGTTGAACGAGTACCTGCGTGAAATGGCGCTGTCTTCTGCTTTGTCTGCACAAATTGATTACACAGACTCGACTGAGATTGTATCTACCGACTTGGTTGGCTCTCGTCACCCAGGTGTGGTTGACGGTGTGGCGACTATCGCACAAGACAACCGTGCCGTGCTGTACATTTGGTACGATAACGAGTTTGGCTACAGCTGCCAAGTTGTTCACTGTATGGAACAGATGATGGGTGTACGCTACAAGACATACCCAGAAGTTTAATTAACTTCGCTCTTGTAGATACGTCCATCGCAACAAGCTCCACAACATAATAACTATATCTGCGAAGTCTGTATGGACTTCGCAACCCCTTTTGTTTTACTCCCCCGTATAAACAAGAGGGTTGCCACTTAGATCTGCTCTCTCTAACTGATCTAGGTGGCCTTTTTACATCTAGCGCCCTAACTTTTATCGCTATAATAAGATCTTGTCTTCATCACTCTTGCACAGCTTTACGTCTGTTATAACTCAACCTCAACATCTGACTGAATCGAGCTTGAACATGCAAGCACGTAGCCCTGTTCAATCTGCTCTGGCGTCAATGTTTCTTGGCTGCTTGATTCCACAGATCCTTTGGTCACTTTGCATTTACACGAACCACAAATCCCACTACGACAAGCGATAATAATTGGAACGCCTGCTTTTTCTAATGAATCCGCCAATGGTGTGCCAGTTTCCGCTTCAACTTCAGCGCCGAACGCAGGCACAAATACCTTAACAGCACTATTCGTATCGTCAGCAATTTCGGCGTTTGACGCTTCTGATTGAGCATCCTGAGTAGCAGGAGTAAAGCTTTCTTGATAGAAGTTATCCATGTTGAACTCAAGCTCTTTCAGATAACTCTCAATATCTTGCATGAAGCCGACAGGCCCACACAGGTAAACCGTTCTATCTAAGATATCTGGGCTCAGTTTCACCAACCAGTTTTTATCTAAACGACCTTGAGGGGCGGTTGTTCCTTCGTTGTCTTTTAACAGCAGTTTTAAGTTGAAATTCGCATGTGATTCATCGAGCTGATGAAGTTCTTGAAAGTAGATAGTCTCAAGCTTGTTGCGTGCCATGTGGACGAAATCAATCTCAATGTCACTGTCTTGAGACAGCCAATATTTTACCATCGCCATTACGGGTGTAATGCCACAGCCCGCACTCACTAGCGTTACTTTCTTTGTTGCCGTTGGCATGCAATCAATACAGTTAAACGAGCCTGCCGGCTTCAACACAGAAACCTCGTCACCTTCATCAAGCTCATCAACAATAAAGTTCGAAACCAAGCCACCTTCCACACGCTTGACCGTCAACTTCAGGCGGTTATCTTCGGGGCAAGAAGCCACGGAATAAGCACGGTAATCCGTTTTCGTCGGCATATCTAAACCCAAGGTGATGAACTGACCGGGCTTAAAATTGAAATGTAAATCTTGTGGAATACTGCCAAGCTCAAAGCTGACCGTATCTGGCGTCTCGTGCCATTTCTTTAAACACACTAAATTGATTGAATCGCTATCCGACCATGCATACATAGTTCACACACCTCACTGATACTAAAGAATTAAATCTAAAAAGCCCCGCCGCTGCACGTTCCTAGAGAACAGCAACAACGGGGCTTGGGAGTGGGCTTAGATTAAGCCGCTAAGATTGTTTTAAGATCTTGCTCTGGCGTTGAGATAGAACGCATATCGAACTCGTCTTGAATAATCTTTAGTAGGTTTTCAGTTAGGAATGCAGGCGCTGTTGGGCCTGTGTAGATACCTTTCACACCCAGTGCGAACAGAGTAAGCAGGATAACGATCGCTTTTTGCTCGAACCAAGAAAGAACAAGTGTTAGTGGTAGTTCGTTGATGCCACAATCAAACTCTTGAGACAGCGCAAGAGCAAGCTGAATCGCTGAGTATGCATCGTTACATTGGCCAACATCGAGCAGACGTGGAATACCGTTAATGTCGCCGAATTGGTTTTTGTTGAAACGGAATTTACCACATGCCAATGTCAGGATTACTGAATCTTCTGGCGCTTGAGCTGTGAAATCTGTGTAGTAGCTACGTTCAGATTTGTCGCCGTCACAACCACCCACTAGGAAGAAGTGTTTGATGTTGCCTTCTTTCACTTGTTCAACAACCGCAGGCGCTGCTTCCATCAAGGCGTTACGACCAAAACCGACAGTGATCATTTGCTCGATCTCGTCATGCTTAAAGCCTTCTTGCGCAAGAGCACAATCGATCACTGCACTGAAATCGTCACCTTCAAGGTGAGCAACACCCGGCCAGCCTACGATGCTACGCGTAAATAGGCGGTCAGCGTACGAGCCCACATCTGGGTTAAGCAGACAGTTAGATGTCATTACGATCGCACCTGGGAAGTTCGCAAATTCTTTTTGCTGGTTCTGCCAAGCGCTGCCGTAGTTACCCGCAAGGTGTGGGTACTTGTTTAGTTCAGGGTAGCCGTGTGCAGGTAGCATCTCACCGTTGGTGTAAACGTTAATGCCCTTGCCTTCCGTTTGTTGAAGGATCTTTTCTAGATCATGCAGGTCGTGACCAGAAACAAGGATACAGTGACCTCGCTTCGTCTTCACATTCACGGTTGTTGGTTGAGGGTGACCGAAGGTATCTGTCTCGCCTTTATCCAACATTTCCATGACCTTGTAGTTCATTAAGCCGATCTGCATAGACGTATCTAACAGTTGTTTTAGGTCTGATGGATCTGTACCTAGGAACGCCATGATTTCATGGTATTCAGCGAAAATAGCATTATCAGTTTGACCAAGAACACGTGCGTGCTCCATGTAAGCTGCTGCACCTTTTAGACCGTATAGGCAAAGAAGGCGAAGACCAATCACATCTTCGTGTTGAGAGTCGTGACCACGGTTTACCGCCGCTTGAGGGGCAAGCGCCAATAGCTCTGAAGAGTCCGTTGGAAGGTCGAATTGAGCAGCAGCAGAAAGCGCTGGGATCTCAAAACCAATCAATGTCGCTGCCGCGCGAACCTGTTGCTCTAAACGCTGCTTGAATTCATGGGACTGTTGTGCGAATTCGATGATACGAGCAGGGTCGAAGTTAACGTTGGTTAGTGTTGCGAAAAACGCTTTTGGCGCCCACTCGTCGATTTCAGTATCAATAACATCACACGCACGGCCCAAATTGGCCCAAAAAGAAACACCTTGAAGAGAATGCACCAACACGTCTTGAAGGTCGGATACTTCCGAAGTTTTACCACACATACCTTGTGCGAAAGAACAGCCTTTTACGGTTGGGGTTTGAATTGTTTGTTCACATTGAATACAGAACATATAAGGGCTCCAGTAATTTTTATTAACTGTAAGTACTTTGCTTACAGTGACTTATTCCAACCCCGATAGAGCATCAAGCGTGCCAACTTTTAACATATTGATTTTATTAAACTTAGTTTTATTCCATGTTTTTAGTGCGTGATTATGACTACATATAAACTCCCTAACAGCACACATCCGTGTCATAGTGACTCTCAGAGATTTATTAACGGCGTTCATGTTTCGTTCAGAATAGAAGCGATAAAGTAACAACATAGAAAAAGAGGAATGAATATGAAAAATATATTAGTTACGATTGTTGCATTGTTTACTGGCCTTTTGGCGTTATTCACAAGCTTGATCCTTGCTATTCCTTTAGCTATTGCAGCTTTAATTACTGGCAAGCGCATTCAGAATCAAATGAAGAAACAAGGTTTCGCAGCTCATATGAACACTCGTCAGTCATCAACCAATGATGCCGGTGTTATTGAAGGTGAATACGAAGACCTTTCAAGCAAAAAGTAACCTAAACTTTAGTTTCAGACATAGTGAAAGCACAACAGAGACAAGATTACATAATGCAAAGAAAGCCCCTCCTAGCACTGCTGGCCTTAACGACTTTAAGTCTCGTTGGTTGTTCCAACGAGACACCGATACCCGCTTACGAAACATCTCCAGACTTGCCTAGCTATCAGCAAGACAGCTTTGATGCCTACGTCAATGACACACAAGATTGGTTATTGAAAAACCGCGTGTTCATGACGGAAGACAAGCAACTCGAGATCCAACTCAATTCACCAACCGAGTATCAACCAACCTCGCCAAACGGCAAGGCGGTATTATTGGTTCATGGATTAGGCGACTCACCTTACTCATTTAAAGACATCGCTACCCATTTGGCAGAGCAAGGTTACTTAGTGAGAACCGTATTACTTCCGGGTCACGGCAGTCGCGTGGGTGATTTAATGCAGCCGAGCCTAGAAGATTGGCAAGGTGTGGTGGCTCATCATACGAAGTTACTTGAGCAAGAGTATGATTCTGTTTGGCTAGGCGGCTATTCAACCGGCGCGAACCTCGTGACTTCACAGGCGATGAACGATCCAAAGATCTCTGGGTTACTGCTGTTCTCACCTGCGTTTCAACCGAGCTCGTCTGCCGTTCAATACGCGGGACTAGCAAGCTACTTTGTCACTTGGGCGGATCAAGATCCTGAAGACAATGTGTTGCGTTACAACTCGTTGCCAATGAATGGTGCATCGGTTTACTACGAGACATCAGAAGTCGTACGTGGTGACTTACAAGATAAACACTTCGATAAACCAGTTTTTATTATGATGAGTGAAGGCGACAGCGTGATTGACACCAACTACGTTCAGCAAGCCTTTACTGAATCTATGCCGAATCCAAACAATGTGTTGGTTTGGCAAGGAGAGACGACTCTCGAGGATCCTCGCGCTGTTCAGTACAGCATGAAGATCCCAGAGCAACGCATCTCGAACGGCTCTCACATGGGCTTACTGTTCTCACCAAACAACCCTTATTACGGAATCAATGGTAGCGAGAAGATTTGCTCCAATGGTCAGGCAGAAGGGTTTGAAGAACAATGCAATGCAACCAGTGAGGTTTGGTACTCAGCTTGGGGCTATCGTGAAGAAGGGAAGAACCATGCGCGTTTGACCTACAACCCCTACTTCTCAGACTCGATGGCGAAGCTAGATGCCGTACTGAACTCTGAAGGCTAATAAGCTCAAGTCTTCCAAAAGCTAATCCAGAGAAATCAAAAAGGCTCACTAGATAACGTCTAGTGAGCCTTTTTTAATGAGTGTCGTTTCTGGTGAACGTCTAGGGTCTGTTGACCTTTAGAGCTGATTTTTGCAGCACTTTGTGGGAAATTTCTACAAGGCAGAGGCTTTGAAGTGTAGCTAGCCTACATGAGAAGCCGATAACGCAGTAGAAATGAACCACAAAGGCTGCCCGAAGGGTTCGGCTAGAATCGTTTTATGCTTTGTTAAGAAGTATTAACTTAGAATGACTAGGCTACATACTCCTTGCCGCGCCTAAAACGATTCTATCTCGAACAAAATTTAACCACTAAAAGTTAACAGACCCTAGTTACTTATTCTTATCGTTTACTGCTATATCGTCCACACCACGCGAACAGCAAGCAGGATCAGCACCACGCCAGATAGTCGATCAATCAACTGAGCTTTCGAGCGAATACGTTCAACAATCAACGGGCTAGACAGTACCAAGGTGATAAAGGTGTACCAAAGGCCGTCGACAATCAGTGGCGTTGAGACAATAATCACTTGATTGGTCAGTTCATTACCTAGCGCTACAAATTGGCTAAACAGAGCGATGAAGAACAATGCGATCTTTGGGCTCAAGATAGAGATCAAGAAAGCCTCACGAGCAGACTGCATGTAACTCATCTTTTCACCCGCTTCTAATTTCGCGGCAACACCACCTTTCGAACGTAACGCATTAACGCCAAGATAAAGCAGATAAGCAGCCCCCGCTAAGCTAATACCTTTAAATAACATTGGGGATTGCTCAAGCACAACGGCTAAACCAACAATGGTTGCGAACGCATAAATACCGATACCAGCAGCGTGTGACCAAGCTGCGATAAGCCCGTTCATACGGCCACCAGCCAAACTGTGTTTAGCGATCATCGCCAAGCTTGGGCCCGGAGACATTGCACCCAACAAGCAAATCGCTAATAAAGAAAACCAAATTGTTACTGTCATCATTCCATTCCTAATAAAATAAAGCGTTCCAGCTGAACGCTCTACGCTTAATACTCAATACTTGGCACTTACCATAATTCGCAGGAGGTATTATTTGAAATCAAAGATTATCATCACACCTATGATTTCAAGTCATACTGATATTGTAACTCGACTTTTGCATGGCTTGGAATGCTTTTTCTCGCGCCCATTTGTGGGCAGAGTCGTTGTCATATTTAGGATGCCACATTAACCAATAGGTATGCATTTCCGTATCAAATGGCAACGAAAAGTAGGTAGTATCGAGGTGTCGACCTAGGTTATAGGCGATATGTTCTGGCACGATCATCAGATAGTCGTCTTGCAATAACACAGTACCAGCAGATGAAAAGAACGGAACCTGTAAAGCCACTCTTCGCTTCAGCCCTTGCTTCTTCAATGCTATGTCCGCGTAACTGTCTTTATCTCCACCACCCGTCACTTTGATGTGAGAGTAGTGAACAATATCTTCTGCACTCAAAACCGCTTGTTGAGCCAGCGGGTGCGACTTTCGCATCAAACACACCGACTTATCTTCACCAAGTTTGATACTTGAGACATGTTCTGGCTTTGTGGGAAACATACTGGAAGCCAAATGAATCCCAGACTCGTTCAGTGCTTCAAGGTAGTTTGGCTGCCACAATCGATAAGCCAAATTAATGTTCGGCGCTTCAGCAGACACCTCTGCCACAATCACAGGAAGAATATACTGAGCGACATAATCACTCGAAGACAACACCAATTCACCCTGCCAGTCTTGCGGCTCGAAGGGTTTATCATCTAACAGGTGGTCAAACTCGCCAAGCAGGTCGTCGAGTTTACCTTTGAGTAGCAATGCACGGTTGGTCGGCACCAGTTTGTTGCCGTCACGGACCAGCAAAGGGTCGCCACACAAATCACGTAACTGGCTGAGCTGACGGCTCACCGCGGATTGTGTGATATGCAAACGTTGGGCGGCACGGCTCACATGACACTCTTCAAGAAGTACATGCAGTGAACGCAGTAGGTTTAAGTTGATATTGCCTAACATGAATGCACCGTCGCATTCTGTTTGTTGAAAAACTCGGTCAAAACCGTATGAGTCATTAAGTGGCGAAGATCCGGGTAACTTTGCAGCTGATCGCGAACTCGGTTCAAGCTCTCCATGCTTTCCACTTCCACGTACAACATCATATCTGTCTCACCGCTAATAGAGTGGCACCATTGCACCTCATCAATACTCTGGATTTGTTTCGCGTAAGACTCACAACTATGGTCACTACTCGACATGTCGAACTTCAACAAGATATAAGCGCACACATTCTTCGTTTGGTTGGGTTCTGCCACTTGAGCGCAGTAGCCCGTAATCACTTTGTCGCTTTCCAGTTTCTTGATTCTGGCGTTCACCGCTGAGCGCGAGAGGCTGACATCTCGGGCGATATCGCTCACTGAGCATCGTGCATTGGTTTTGAGAATATCCAAAATCTGGCGATCAAATTTATCCATGCTTCTGATTCTTTTCATTTATTGTTCTACTTATAACGCCTAATTTGACACAACTTTCCTACTTATAACAGCCATTCTGACAGCCGACACTTTCACACTGAATCGGATTAATACCGTTAAAATGACGGTGTCTTACGACGTTTCGCTAGCTGTATTATTGATGTCAACAATGTATGCTCTCAATCATAACTTCTCACACACCAGAAGAAAGTTACTGGAAGACCGTGACCAGAATCAAATAGCTAGGAGAGCGAATGACACAACTCAAACAAGAAATCACGCTTATTTCAGGAATCGGACAACTCTCGACGACCTTGCTAGGCACTGGATTATTTATGATCCCTGCGATCGCAGCAGGCATTGCAGGACAGTTGTCTCTTCTCGCTTGGTTAATCCTGTTTATCGCTATTTGCCCGATTGCACTGACCTTCGCATCATTAGGAAAACGCTACCCGAATGCAGGTGGTACTGCCTATTTTGTGCGCCAGGCGTTTAGCGAGCGATTAGAAACAAGCGTGGCGTGGTTGTTTGTGAGTGTTATTCCTGTCGGTATTCCAGCGGCCATTGCACTGGCTGGTGGTTTTGCTCAACAATTGTTACCCGCACCTCTCGATACACCACTTGGTGCTCAATCCTTTACCGTCGCCCTGCTTATTGCCGTCAATTTGATGGGCAGTAAATCTTCTGGCCGACTGCAAACCGTGATCGCATTGTCGATTTTTGCCTTAGTCAGCGCTTTTGTTTGGAAAGCCGACATCACGGCAACCGATGTTGCTCTTCCTGCCATCTCATCCAATTCAATGTGGTCTATCGGCGCTGCTTTAGCTGTCATGTTTTGGTGCTTTGTCGGAATAGAAGCTTTTGCTCACATGGGAGAGGAATTCAAAAATCCACAACGTGACTTCCCAATCGCCATCATTGCAGGCTGTTTTGTTGCGGGGCTAGTGTACTGGGCTTGTTCAGTAGTGATTCTTAAGCTGGGTGCTTTCGGTTCATCTGAATTCGATGCCGCATCCATCCCTTGGGTAACAGAACAACTGTTTGGTAATGGCTTCAAAACCGTCATCAGCGTGCTGGGGTTCTTTGCTTGCTTTGCCAGCCTAAACCTTTACACACAAAGCCTGTCTCGGATGATCTGGGCTCAGGCCCGCCAACACAGCCCTGCAAGTCGAATGGCTCAACCGAACAGCCGCGGCGTACCGCTCTACCCAACGTTAGCAATTGGCTTTGTCGTGCTTATTTCGTGTGTGATTGGTGAGCTGTCTAATTTAGACCTTGAGTTCTTTCTCAAGCTCGCCAACGGTATTTTTGTTCTGGTTTATCTGCTCGCAATGTTAGCCGCTTGCCGATTACTAACAGGCGCATCTAGATACACTGCCATGCTTTCATTGGTCATCTGTACCTTGGTGTTTATCTGTTTAAGTTGGTCGATGCTCTATGCTGTGACTGTTTTTGTGACATTGTCACTCCCTTGGCGGAAGTGGTTGGGTAAACCCACTGTTTCTGTCGACAAGCTGTAAACGATACCTACCAATATCACTGATAAAAAAGCCGAGCGATCTGTTTGATCTTCGGCTTTATCTCAGCCAGACGGATATTTCCAAACCCCAACACCGCCCCATTCCAATCACGAGCATCACTTGATCCATATTCATAAAAGTCAAAAGGACGAATGATGATATTTTCAAGCTCTGCTCTACGGCTCCACTCATGTTCAGATATGCCTTGATACCACTTCACGGTCACATGTAGCCCTGCCGCTTGGCTAATCACTTCAAGATCGCCATGAAACTCACTTTTAATCGCTTCTATCATCGCTTCATGCTTAAGTTTGTATGAACGACGCATCTTTCTAATATGACGCAATAAATCGCCTTCGCGAACAAAATCCGCCAAAGCTTCTTGTGTATGAGACGCCGTGTCTCCGGTGAGCGCGTCTTTAATCTCAAGACACTTCGCCACCAGACTTTCTGGCACTACTAAATAACCTAATCGGAGGCCATTGAACATCACCTTACTCAGGGAGCCGACATAGATGATGCGATCGTCGAACCCTAACTTACCCGCCAAACCTTGCATGCTGGTATAAGGGCGATGAGCAAACTGGAACTCACTGTCATAGTCATCTTCAATGATCCATGACTGATGTTGATTGGCCCAATCGATCAGTTTAAGGCGCTGCTCAGTATTTAAAGTCGTGCCCATTGGGTATTGGTTACTCGGTGTGACATACAGAGCCTTAGCATTACTGGCCAACACTTTCTCAATATCCAACCCCACCTTTTCACGCACACTTACACCTTCTAACTCTAGTCTCAACAGATCGATAATTTTATGTACTTGTCGATAACCGGGTTCCTCCACGAGGATTTTGTCGCCCATCGCTAACGTTGCCATTAATCCGATTGAGATGGCTTGCTGCGCACCTGCGGTGATGATGATTCTGTCGGCATTACAATGAACGGAACGACTGCTTGCAAGATACCCACTCAACGCTTCCCTCAAGGCTGAGCTTCCCTGAACCTCTTGATTGCCCGCAATGTTCTGACGTGTAGAGTGACGTTGCAGCAACCTCTGCCATTTCGCAAAAGGGAACGCATCTAAGTCAGGAACTCCTGGGGCAAAGCTGCGGTTAATGTCGTTAGGTGTCGCTATGTTTGTACTCGGTTTACTGACTGTTTGTTTGACCTTCGGATCCTGAACACTGTTTGGCTTAGACAAACTTAGAAAGTGTTCTGGTTGTTCAACCGAGACATAAAACCCTGAGCCTTGCTTACTCTCGATATAGCCTTCAGTAACCAGTTGTTCGTACGCATAAATCACCGTATTTCGACTCACCGATAACTCGACAGCCAACTTACGTGTTGAAGGTAACTTACTGCCCTTGCTCCATAAATCTTGAACGATCTTCTCTCTTATCGCGTGGAACAAGGCGGTTTGACGCGTGCCGTGTTGTTCGTCTAACTGTAGATCACCGACATCGATAGGCTGCATAACTGGATCCAAATAGTGTTTAAAAGTGGCTCTATTTAAGCGTGTTTCAATGATGCCTCGTATCCAGATGTATACCGAAGAGAAGTACGTGCTGATGCGAGTTAACCACCAAGCGATTCGCAATATTAAGGTCGGTCAACCTGCGGAATTTGCGACAGCGGTATACCCAGGAAAAGTGTTCTCTGCAACCGTAGAAGGCATGGTAGAAGCCACAGGTGAAGCGCAAGCAAGTTTGCTGGGTATCGATGAGCAGGTTCGTGTTACCACAGGCAAAAACCTTCAGAACAAGCACCACTTTGTTCGTTTAAAAATTGATGAGGCAGAGGGTTACGATATTCCTGTTGGTTCTGTCGGATTAGCGTGGGTAAGCGGTGAGAAGCCTATCAGCTTTATGGCGTTCCTAGACGTAATACGCGGGATCATCATTAGAATGAAGTCTCAACTGTACTTCTTCTACTCCATCTAATACTTCCTATTGGTGAAACAATACCCAAGCCCGTGCGCTCTTAGATCGCACGGGCTTTTTGTTTATTTCACCATTCGTCGCCAGAAAGAACACAAACCCGAAAAACGAATAAACACTCTAAAGTTGCAAATCGCAATTGCATTTTGCAATTGGGTATTTCAAAAACGCAAATTAAACGCTCAAATACGCACCAGATTGCTATAAAACTGCCGTTTTACGTGGTTTTAAAAGTTGGCACACTAACTGCAATGTATATATTGACCCTTCTTAAGCCGAGGGTCACCTAGCCAACTGACGTTGTTAGTGAACCTATTCTTGTTCACAAAATATATAGGCCAATTGCGATTATTGCGATTGGCTATTTTTTTGCCTGCAGTTTGGCCAACCGCCCTCTTTTTCGATACAGACACCCATTCAGACGTATAATAATAAGCATTCATAGCCAACCAAGAACAGCAGATAACCAACGCATTATAGAAAACGTTTTCTATTTGTTTTTTTTAAATAAAGACAGAAAATAACCCTATGTTTTACAAGATAATTACTGCAATAACTGGTTTTTATGGGCAATTATTGACAAAATTAGCATTGACTATGTTATTTATATCACCACAATGCGCAAGTTTGCCTGCAATACGGCGACCGTTAATTTTAATTTTGATCATTTGCGGAGGTAAAAAATGGCTACTGATAATAACTACAGTCTAGGGCCGGTTCCTACATCGGCTAGGAAAGGAGTCGCTTCACTCACCATGGTAATGCTTGGACTCACTTTCTTCTCTGCAAGTATGTGGACAGGTGGTTCACTCGGGACAGGTCTTTCATTCAACGATTTCTTCCTCGCCGTTCTCATCGGTAACCTAATCCTCGGTATTTACACTTCTTTTCTTGGCTACATCGGCTCATCTACTGGCCTCTCTACCCACCTTCTTGCTCGTTTCTCTTTCGGTACTAAAGGCTCATGGCTTCCTTCTGCTTTACTTGGTGGTACACAAGTCGGTTGGTTTGGTGTGGGTGTTGCGATGTTTGCTATTCCAGTACAAAAAGCAACGGGCATTGATACCAACACCTTGATTATCGTATCTGGCTTGTTGATGACGGGGACAGTGTACTTCGGCATTAAAGCACTAATGGTACTTTCAGCGATTGCAGTACCTGCGATTGCGATTTTGGGTGGTTACTCAGTACTGACTGCCGTAGACAGTGTTGGTGGACTAGAGCAACTGCAACTAATTAAACCGGAGACGCCAATGGACTTCTCAATGGCGCTAGCAATGGTTGTAGGTTCGTTTGTAAGTGCGGGGACGTTAACTGCCGATTTCGTTCGCTTTGGTAAAAAGCCAGCAAGCGCAGTATTGATTACTATGGTTGCATTCTTCATCGGTAACTCGCTGATGTTTATCTTCGGCGCAGCAGGCGCAGCAGCAACAGGTCAGGCTGATATTTCAGATGTGATGATCGCGCAAGGCCTACTGCTTCCAGCCATCATCGTGCTTGGATTGAATATCTGGACAACCAATGAAAATGCACTTTATGCATCTGGTCTGGGTTTATCTAACATCACTGGTCGCTCAAGTACTACAATGTCTATCATTAACGGCATTATCGGTACGATTTTCGCGCTTTGGTTATACAACAACTTCGTTGGTTGGTTAACCTTCCTTTCGCTGGCGATTCCACCAATTGGTGGTGTAATCATCGCCGACTTCTTCGCGAACCGTAAACGTTACAAAGATTTTGCAAATGCAGAGTTCCAAACCGTTAACTGGGCTGGCATTATCGCGGTAGCAACAGGCGTAGCCGCTGGTCACTTCCTACCTGGCGTTGTTCCTTTGAACGCAGTGTTAGGTGGTGCAATCAGTTACCTCGTGCTTAATCCTCTATTGAACAAAAAAGCTCTGAAATCTCAGGCCGCTTAAGGACACACTATGACAACCTTATTAATCAAGAACGCGAAACTTCAAGACCAAGAGGGCTTGAAACAGATTCTGATTGAAAATGGTCAATTTTCTCGCATTCTCGATAATGACGCGCAAATCAATCATCAAGGCGACATCCTTGATGCTGAAGGTGGCATTGCAGTTACTCCTTTCTGTGAACCGCACATCCACCTAGATACTACTCAAACTGCTGGTGAGCCTAACTGGAACATCTCTGGCACTTTGTTTGAAGGTATTGAGCGTTGGGCTGAGCGTAAAGAACTGCTATCAATCGAAGACGTAAAGTCTCGTGCCAAGCAAACACTGAAATGGCAGATAGCTAACGGTGTTCAACACGTTCGTACGCACGTTGATGTGTCAGACCCAACACTCGTTGCGTTAAGAGCGATGGTTGAAGTTCGTGAAGAGATGAAAGAGTGGGTCGACATCCAGATCGTTGCATTCCCTCAAGAAGGCATCCTTTCATACCCTAACGGCAAAGAGTTGCTTGAAGAAGCAGTGAAGATCGGCGCTGACGTTATCGGTGCTATCCCTCACTTCGAATTCACTCGTGAATACGGTGTTGAATCTCTGCATTACGTGTTCGAGCTTGCACGTAAGTACGACTGTCTGATCGACGTTCACTGTGATGAAATCGACGACGAACAGTCTCGCTTTGTGGAAACATTAGCAGCTCTTGCTCATAAGTTTGAAATGGGCGAGAAAGTAACCGCTAGCCACACGACTGCAATGGGCTCTTACAACGGTGCTTACGCATCTCGCCTATTCCGTCTATTGAAGATGTCTGGTATCAACTTCGTGGCAAACCCGTTAGTGAACATTCACTTACAGGGCCGTTTCGACGATTACCCGAAACGCCGCGGTGTAACGCGCGTTAAAGAGATGCTAGCAGCAAACATCAACGTTTGTTTTGGCCACGATGATGTGTTTGACCCATGGTACCCACTGGGCACAGCGAACATGCTTCAAGTTCTGCACATGGGACTGCATGTGACACAGGTTATGGGCTACGATCAAATCAACAACTCACTTGATTTGATCAGCAAGAACTCTGCTCGCACATTGAACATACAAGACAACTTCGGCATCGAAGAAGGTAAGCCAGGTAGCTTACTGATTCTTCCTGCTGACAATGGCTTTGATGCAGTGCGCCGCCAAGTACCAGTGCAGTACTCAATACGACACGGTAAGGTGATTGCAGAGACTCAACCAGCGAAAACAAAAATAAATTTAGATCAAACTGAAGATATCAACTTTAAGCGTTAATATCGTCTATACTAATGATCAAAAGGAAGCTGAGATGCTTCCTTTTGTTGTGTTGGACGAAGCGACAAAACTATCACTAAATCAGTGTAAATCTTGTACATTCGCACGGTATGACAAAAAAAGCACAAATTTCTTAAGCAATGCGTGTACATCTCAAAAGACTGTGTTAACATGCTCTCGCTCTGTTAGCCGGAGTTATTTAAGTTAGATGAATAGTAAAAAATTGACATGTAAAATCGTTACCCGTTTTTGTAAGTAGTTTTTCCTTATTTCTTAGCAATATTAAATAATTCAATTATCAGCGCATTGCATTAAATGCAATCAACAACTTAGAAAATTTATGAATAAGGGACAAATTATGTCTAACACAAATACTGGCACTGTAAAATGGTTTAACGAAGAGAAAGGTTTCGGCTTCATTTCTCAAGACAACGGCGGCGCTGACGTATTCGTACACTTCCGTGCAATCGTTTCTGAAGGCTTCAAAACTCTGAAAGAAGGCCAAAAGGTTTCTTTCGAAGTTGAAAACGGTCAAAAAGGCCTACAAGCAGCAAACGTTGTTGCTCAATAATTAGCTCTTATAGCTAAAAAGAATTTTAAAGCGCTGATTTTTATCGGCGCTTTTTTATGCCTGCTCATAAACATTTCCCCTCTTGATGCAAGCTTCACCCGTTAACTCTGAACAAATACAAATCACCAGCCAAGCCTCCCAATCTAACCACTCTCAGTTAAAGCTCGACGCCCAAATAACTTCACTTTTTGTATGCACTTCCAGAGACAACAACACTCATTTCTCAGCAATCTTTTGATACTAACTCACGCTACGCCGAAAGTTTGATAAGCCCAAATATGGTTAAAGAACAATCCATTAGATTGTACTTATGAATACGCAATCGATATTCATAATAAAAATGAGTTATTTATCCAATCCTCATCCACTAATTATATAATTTTTAAAGCAAAGACCTTCGAAATCCGCTAACCTTGTTCGCAAGTGGCTTAGTTGTTTTGGTATCTGCAGTAAAAATAATGAACAAAGACGAATTTCAGAAATCCACCGCAAATCTAAAAAAAGCGGTGCCTCTTATGATGAAGAACAGGGTGTCAACGACACCTGCAAATTACGCACTTTGGTACACCTATGTCGATAACGCTATTCCCCAGCTAACTCAAGACATGGATGGTGTTTTAGAACACTACGGTATTTGTCCTCCTGCCGTTGGTGAGCAGCTATACAACAATTATGTTGCCAGCAAATCCGAAACCAATATCAATGACCTTCGCGCTAATTTGGAACTGTTAGTTTCTGAAGTTTCCAATTCAATGAATGACACCCTGACCGACACCTCCGCTTTTTCTGACATGATCGATAAAAGCTTCGAGGACTTGGCTCGTGTTGATAATGAAAGCCTATCTATTGATGAAGTCATGTCCTTAGTTCGACAGCTGGTGTCTGAATCCCGTCATATTCGTCACTCTACTCAGTTTTTAAACTCTCAGCTAAACTCTGCAACCTCAGAGATCACCAAGCTAAAAACCCAGTTAGTAGAAGTTCAGAAAGATGCGCTTTTCGATAGTACAACCACACTCTATAACCGTCGCTCTTTCGACCGTGACATAGAAACCCTGTGTGAAGCACAACAATCTTTGTGTCTGATTCTTCTCGATATCGACCACTTTAAAAATTTCAACGACACCTATGGCCACTTGTTTGGCGATATGGTGCTTAAAGCGATCGCTCGCAAGCTGAAGTTAAGTTGCCGTGAAGGTATTTCTGCCTATCGATTTGGTGGTGAAGAGTTCGCGCTGATTGTGCCTAACAAGTCTTTGCGTATTGCTCGTCAACTCGCTGATACCAATCGTCGCTCTCTAGAAAAGCTGTCGATTAAAGATCGCCGCAGTGGTCAACAAGTCGGCAGTATCACTGCATCGTTTGGTGTCGCTGAACTTGAACCCGGCGAATCAGCTCAATCGCTGATTGAACGTGCTGATAAGCTACTTTATGAAGCGAAATCACTTGGCCGTAACCGAGTCATGCCTTTGTAAAACACACCAACAATGCTCTTATCGACATATTAGTCGGCTCGTATTGAGACTAGAAAGCCCCAAAGTTCATTATCTTCGGGGCTTTTTTTCTTTAGTTGTATAAATTACTTTAGCTAACTAGGATTCACCGTTAGATCTGGAAGCAATAATTCAAGCAGTAGTCTTCACCACTCTTTGCTCTGAACTCTTTATCTTCACTGCATGCCTTTGGTTTACCCTTTGCGTCACCTTGAATCAAACTGATCCAGTGGCGCATCGCTGCAATGGTCTCTTCACGCATTGTGGTTGTTGCTTCCATTGGTGATTGGCCAAACGTGGTGCATGATTCCAACTGAATATCATCAATTTCTACTAGCTCAATACAACCTGTCCCTTTGTGGCAACCAAACATCACCTCTAGGTGGCTGCCACTGCCATCTCGAAACAAGATAGAGTCTGGGTCGTTCTTCTCACCCATGTACGCTACAAACTGCTTAGGGTGCTTCAGACCGCTGTGCTGACCGTCTTTAAAGTAAGCCATAATATGGCGGTAATCGACTACGTAGCTGGTTACGTCTTGATGTGAGCCATTCTCTAGTGGGAATAGTCGATCAAGCAGCTGCTTTGCTTTCACTTGCTTTTCAGTTTGCTGATTAGCATTGATTGTCTCCACGGCAAAGACAGCTTCAGCGATAAATGGCTTTGATTGTTTTTGGATTTCTGTTTTATCGAATGTAAGCATATTCATAGTCTTTCCCTCTTGACCAGTCCGGTGATAACCACCGATTTCTACAGCAAAAATGTGTCCTAGAGCAATTATTCCAAACTAACGTTTAATTTATTTGTCATTTTGTGAATTGCTTAGTTTGTAGATTAGCGCTTTTTTACATACAATTTCACAACAAAAATTTTACAATGTGAATTTTACAAATATGGCCTTGTCAAAAAGTTTAGTTCGTCAGTCACATTTCCTAGGTACGAAAATACGTAACCTAAGAAAACGTAACCATTTAACGATGGAAGACCTGTCTGCGCGTTGTATTAGAATCGACCCAGAATGTGCTCCTTCCGTTTCTTACCTTTCAATGATTGAACGTGGAAAGCGGGTTCCGAGCATCGATATGCTGGAAGTGATTGCACAGGTCTTTCAGAAGAATCCGACGTGGTTCCTCGACGACGAATCTGAACAACAAGCCATTGCTCCTGATAAGGGGAATCGTGGTGGGATAAGTGGCATGGCGCTCGAGCCGAGCTTCCTATTCTCAAACGACATCCTGCAAATTGCGATTCCTGAGATGCTGTCACAAACGGGCATTTCAGGCCGCCAGTTTGCGCACCTCTTGATTCGAGCACACCAAGAGAGCAACCAGAACCACTTCCCTGACCTTGAGCGCGCTGCGGAAGAAGTAGGCTTAAAACGTCTTAACCTCAGCGTAGAAGACCTGATAGACATCGCTAGAAGCCTAGGAATCAACATCCGCTGGGTGACGCGCACGCCGCAAGACGTCGTCGATGAGCTCGGAATTAACGCTAAGCAGTTAGTGACCTCCTTCTTTGAGCCTCCCGGTACTATCTTCTTAAACGAGATTCTTAAAGAGTATCCAACTCGTCTGAAATACGACCTTTCGGTTTATATCGGTCATTGCATTCTGCACAGCAAAGAAGGCCTAAAGAGTGTGTTGTCGGTCGGTAACAACAACACGTGGGACGACAACCAGGTATCAGGCTCTTCACAGCTCAACTCCCAAGATATTCTTCAAGCATGGCGAGACTTTGAATCCAGCTTCTTTGCTGGCGCACTTCTGTGCCCGAAAGTCCCGTTTAGGCAGCTACTTGACCGCACTGGTTACGAAATCGACGTTCACAAAAGAGCAGGGGTTTCCCCCTCTGTTGCGATGCGTCGAATGACTGTAGTATCGCCCTACCCTCACTGGCACTACTTTGATGCTTATGGGCCGGGGAAACTCAAGGCGGTATATCGCGGGAACGGGATTCCGCTACCTTGGGGAAATATGAGAACGGTCGCTGACCCATGTCAACATTGGGCTGTGTTCCGTCGATTATCAGAACCTCGAGCGGGAAGCTCGGCTCAAATCTCCATTTTGAACGTGGGTGATGAGCCAAGAATCTACTGCTGTGAATCCATCAATATGACGGATCCTGCGGGTAACAATCGTGTGTTGTGTGCTGGTATAGATCTCAACCCTGCGATTGATGCTCAAGGCGGTAATTCAAGAGACATAGCAGAGCAGCTTAAAGCGTCATGCGTTAACAATGGTGGCTCTGTGGCAATTCCGCGTAACATCAAAAAAGATCTCACGACAATAGCCAAGATTCTAAATATAAATTGGATTGAACGTGGGATTGAGACAGAGGCGAGGCTTATCTGCTCCAGAGGTGGAGAATGCCCACGCCAACCAAGCTGTTACTCTAAGTGTGGTGAGTAAAAAAGTAATAACAAAAAATAGAACCTAAATTTCAGGCAAAAAAAAACCAATCACAATAAGGGTGATTGGTCATATATTTTGTGTGAACAAAAAAGGTTCACTAACAACGTCAGTTGGCTAGGTGACCCTCGGCTTAAGAAGGGTCACCATTACTAATGCAGCATGCGTGCCAACTTTTAAAACACGTATTTACTACGCATCTGGACACATATCGGCCGGATATCCTTGTTTGTTTTGCAAACTGGAATTGCAAATTGCAAAATTCAACAAAAACGCTAGTGATTATGTTATTATTAATGAATCATTAAAGATTCATTACCCTTCCCAAAAATGTCATATTTCCCTTAGATTCAATCACTTTAAACAGCAATAAACCTCCCCTAGCTTACTCAAGCTATACGGATACTCAACATAAACAACGCCCATAAAAAAACGCGAACATTGAGATTCAATATTCGCGCTTATTCGATTTCTATGACAGAAAGAACTTAACCCACGAGACGCCTTTTTATAAAGCGACTCATGTTCGTTGCTCTTTCAATATCTCAGAAAAGATTACTTCTGAGGAGCTGGCTTAGAACGGCTTCGAGACGGTTTGTTTGTAGAAGGTTTGTTGCTTGTCGGCTTATTTGACGACTTGCTTGGGCCGTAGCTACCGCCGTAACCAGACTTCTTAGGTTTGCCTGCAGGTTTACCCGCGTTGTTTGGCTTACCAGTACCGTTAGATTTACCCGCACCGCTTGGTTTGCTCAGAGTGTTCTGAGCACCTGCGTTATTTGCAGCAGGTTTATTGCCCGCACTACCGCGTTTAAAGTTGCTGCCGTTGTTTCTTACTGATTTATCTTCAGTTGTCGCAGCTGAGTTGTTTTCAGCAGGTTTCTTACCAGATGTCGGCTTACGCTTTGGAGCCGAACCATTACCAGCTACATGACGCTTGTTCTTACCTGCTGGCTTGTGCCCGCGAGCGTTATCACCAGAACGTTGACCATCAGCATGTTCACGTGGCTGTTTTGCTTTCTTCGGTTTCTTAGGCTTGATTGGACGTGAATCCAACCGAGACTCAGGTAACTTATTTACTGGAGAGAAACCTTCCAGTTCACGACGCTCTAGCACTTGTTGAATCAGGCGTTCAATACCGAACAGCTCACCCACTTCATCAGCACAAACCAATGAAATCGCTTTACCTACTTCACCTGCACGGCCAGTACGACCGATACGGTGTACATAGTCTTCTGATACATGAGGAAGATCGAAGTTAACTACTTGAGGCAGTTGCGGGATATCGATACCACGAGCGGCGATATCAGTTGCAACAAGTACTCGTACCTTACCTGTTTTGAAGTTCTCTAAGGCTTTAGTACGTGCACCTTGGCTCTTGTTACCATGGATAGGTGCAGCAGTGATGTCTTGCTCTTCAAGGAAGCGAGCAAGCTTGTTCGCACCGTGTTTCGTCTTGCTGAACACCAACACTTGTTGCCAATCGTTATCTTTGATTAGCTTCGCTAGCATTGCGCTCTTTTTCTTTTTGTCTACTGGGTAGATGCTTTGCTCAACCGTTTTTGCCGTTGAGTTTGCAGGGCTTACTGAAATCTCAACAGGATTGTTCACCAAGCCTTTCGCTAAGCTGCGGATATCATCAGAGAACGTCGCTGAGAACAGTAGGTTCTGACGCTTCTTAGGCAAGAAAGCTAAGATCTTACGAATATCGCGGATGAAACCCATGTCTAGCATGCGGTCCGCTTCATCTAGCACTAGGATTTCTAGTTGGTCAAAACGCACTGCATTTTGGTTGTATAGGTCAAGTAGACGACCAGGTGTTGCCACCAACACGTCACTACCTTTACGCAGTTTTTGCATCTGAGGGTTAATCTTCACACCACCAAACACTACCGTCGAAGTCAGCGGTAAGTTAATACCGTACTTCACTACGCTGCCATTCACTTGCGCAGCAAGCTCACGAGTTGGCGTTAGCACGAGCGCACGAACTTGGTTCTGACGTACGCGAGTACCTTTCGATAACATTTCAAGAATAGGTAGCGTGAAGCCTGCAGTTTTACCTGTACCTGTTTGAGCAGCGGCCATAACATCTTTGCCCGTTAGGACAGCTGGCACGGCTTTCTCTTGTATTGGTGATGGCTTATCGTAACCTTGTGCTTCAATAGCTTTAAGGATCGGTTCAGAAAGGCCAAGGGAGGTAAAACTCATAGATTATTTTCTCAGTTGAATAACATTTAGTATGAGCAACACGTTAAAAAGTGCGTTGCTTCAGCTTTTGCTCATCAAATACATTGATACGGAGCAAAGCGCGGTATTCTGAGGCTTTTCCCCCCATTCAGCAACTAAATTCTAATCGCAGCTAAAATTCAACCTAGATAACTTGTCGCTTCTGTTCGTACATTTTTTCATCAGCGGCTTTCAAGAGCGCATCGACATCATTGTAGCTACTATTGTGAATAACCCAACCCACACTGATTCTGAGATAAATAGAGTGCGCTTCGTACACAACTGGCGCCGAGCATATCGCCTTTCGTAGTTTAGTCACGATTGAAGATACGTGTTGATCATCGATGATGCGTGGCAACAAGACCAAGAACTCATCACCGCCTATCCTTGCAACGATATCTGAAACACGCAGCTCACTTCTTATGCGGTTAGCACACTCGATCAATACCTGATCGCCTGCCGCGTGACCATAAGTGTCGTTGATTGCTTTAAACCCATCGAGGTCGATATTTACAACAGCAAAGGTTCTCGCTCTCTGTTTTTGAGTGGTTTTGAAGGCCTGCTTGAGGCTATACATGAAGTATCGACGATTCGGCAACATCGTTAACTCATCATGCATAGAGCGGCTATCTGCAATGCGGTAAAGGCGATAAATAGTAAAGAAAGCAAACGCCAGCACTAATATTATGGAGTAGCCCACCAGCCTTACCGCTTGGATGCGATACCAAGGCTCATCCATCAATACATGTTCGTTACCGGAGAGAGCAAGGTACCAACCCCCGTATGGAAAACTCACCTGTTCAGTGGTAAACGCATTATCGAACACATCCTGAGTACCATAAAAGACAGCGCCATCTTTACCTGAACTGTTTGCACCACGAATTGCTAATTCATACTTGTTCTCTATCTTGCCGATTCCAACATCTTCAAACAGCTCATCTAAACCGATAACAGCACTGGAGACACCCCAATAATCTTGATTAAAAGGCGGATCTCGGAAGATCGGAGTACGTGTAATAAGGGCTTGCCCACCTTGAAACAACTCAAAGGGACCAGCAATAAAGGTGTTGCCAAGATTACGGGCTATCTCAACAGACTCCCATTGATTTGGGTGATCACGATAATTAATACCGAGAATCTGCTCATTACCTTCCAGCGGGTAAACAAAATTTAGAATGTCGTCTTTGGCGAGTCCGATAAGTCGAATATGGAAGCCATCTTGAATGATATTCTCTGCAATCTTATCCCAATTTTTTACCTCTCCATCGGGGTTGATGGTCACTAAGGTCGAGAAATTATTGAGGATATACATATCTGACACGATCGCGGCTTCAATCCGAGAACGAATAATGGATAGTTGCTTTTTTGCCTCTGAATACGATTCGTTTTTAAGAAAAGTTAATTGCTTGGCATTTACGAACCTCTAACACTATTGTTCTATATACTGCCTTATAACGGCTCATTTCTGGCTTATTGCTCCAGTATGCCGCTAAGTCATTAAAAATCCATACTAACGTCGACTATCTATCAAATATTGGGTGATCCATCACTTCAAACTTCTTTACTAAACGAATGGTTTAATCAAAAAGGGTTAGTGAACCTTATAAAGCTTACATTGTATTGACTCAACGCTTACATTGAAGGATTCATCAATGTTATTTTACATAGACTAATAATCAGCTTGGTACCTCACGACATGAAGTTAAAAACTATCACACTGTGTACATTGCTATCAGCCTCGGTTGCCGTTCACGCACAAGAAAACGTTCAAGCGCCAACCGCAGTGAACGTTCAATCCCAAGCAGATTCGCTCAATTCTCAAGAACAATCTTTCAAGCAATCTGCAGACCTAATTCGCACCACCTACGAAAGCCAGCTTTACACCCTGCCTGCATTCAAAGAAGGTCACTACGGGCTGCGCATGTATCGTCAAACATTAGACGATAAGTATTCAGCGGCGGTGTGGAGCGACATGGCTCGAGTGGCAAGCAAGCTCAGCACCCTGTCGAATGACGTTCAAACCATGGAACAAATCGTACTCTACTCAGAGAAGCGAGTTGCATCTTATATTGGTGATAACGATGAGCGCAGTATTCGACGCTACAACATCACCAAGCACATGCCTGAATACCTTTACCTTGGTGTTGACCTTCTAGGCTCTATGGCTCGTGCTAACGAATACGGTTTAGAACACAAGAACGATGCCAAGCTACGCGAAATCATTCGTCGCTATGACTTCTCACGATACGTGACCAATGAAGACATGGTGAAAGCGTGGGCCGCTCAATTAGCGAATCAGGTTTACTGGTTGCGCCAACTGGGTGAGCAGGATGTCGTTGATGAGTTTGTCGATACCTTCAAAAAAGCCTACCCAGATTCGCAAGACAGGAAGCTTTCAAGCCAGCAATACGGCAATAAGATCTATGGTATGACCCATGTGATCTTTGGTGATTCAGAATATTACCAACATCAAGTAAGCGAACAAGACCATCAATGGATCTACGATTACTTCAGAGAAAACATCGATACGATTCTGCTGCGTGCGAAAGAAGATGTGATTGCTGAGGTTGGATTAACCTTCTTATTGGCAGGTTTAGAAGATGACCCAGTTCTAGAGAAAACTCGACTCGCGATTCAAGCTTCAATCGATGAGAAACAAGGCATGATCCCTTCTATCACTGGTGATTTTGATCTTGAGTACGGTGAACACCGCAACGTGTTAGCAATCATGCTACTCGATTGGCAGCAAGTGAATGAAGCGCCGACTTATGAAGGCAACCCTAAGGTGTTTACTAACATCCCTTACGGACTCATTAAAAACCAACCACCGAAGAACTAGCAACATACCTAGCCTAGGTTCATCATAGAACCCAAAAAGCCTCATACCTTTCAAGGCTGCGGCTTTTTGCTGTTTACTACGTCAGTACTCGTATCAAAAGTTGTTAATATCAAAACCTGCGTAAAGATAAAAACAAAGACGACATCAAGCTCCTGACACGGCTTTGTTCATCACTATCGTAAAATCCCCTTCTGCGTAGCCCTCCGTTAAAGAGACATCATCGCAGAGCGTTTTACAGAAACGATAGACACCTTGAGGGTGATAACTCATCAAGGTATTACGCGAAGGATACTGGCTTGAGTTGAGAAGATTAAAAATCACCGTCTGATTCGCCAGTTCATACATGCGAGTAATCATGTTTGTCAGATAATCAGAATCACGAGAGATGTAGTTCAGTGAACCACTAGCGATGACAATGTCGTGCGCCTCAAGGTTCATTTTGCTCATATCACCCGCCAAAAACTGACAACGATCTTCTGTGTAGTTTTGCTTCGCCTTCTTAAGAAAGCCTGCGTGTTGGTCAACGCCGGTATAAGATTGAATACGATAGATGCTGTCGAGCAGTTCAAACAGCTCGCCATAGCCGCAACCCAAATCTAAAACACTCTTCTTTTCGAAGTCCGCCGCACGAGCGATTACTTCAAAGCGACACAATTGACTCTCTTCGCTAGTCCAACCTAAAGCTTTAGCCTTGTCGCCATTCGAGCGGTTAGTTTGTTTCCGATGATAGCGATACACCTTCCAACGATCGAGCCAGTGCATTCAAATCAGCCCTACTTCAATGAACATCAGCACACCTTGATAAGATTAAGCTTTAGAACTTGAAGAAAAGAGCCCACCGATTTTATAACCGATCGCATAGCAAACCACGGCGACAGTAACAAACACCAATGCCGAGAAGAAATACGCTACAGACGCTGCGACACCAGCCCCCCACACCACGCTGAACACCAAACCGAGATAAGCCTCTTTTGGCCACTGGTAGATAGGAAACTGAGCGCCGCCAGCAATTAGGTAAACCATCGCAAACAAGCCAATGAAGGTAACAATAAGACCGATGAGAACGCGAATGTTCATGGAGAGACCCTTGATTAATTTAGCTTGGTTGCCATTGTTCCTAATCGAAAGCGGATATGCTTAGTCGGAACCGAATATTCTCAATCGAAATCGAATATTCTCAATCGAAATCGAATGTTCTTAATCGAAGCCGAATGTTATTAATCGCAACCTGATGATATTCAAGTATATCGGATAAAAGGAACTGGCTCTATTACTCTTCCGAGTGAGCTTTTACTCACGATAGACAAATCACAGTCGACGGCCAAACCTGATTTCGCCTGATTAACAGGCACAAAAAAGCGGACACCCTCCTTACGTTAACTCCGTAAGTAAAGTGTCCGCTTTAACTGAATATAGCTTAAAGCAGGATGAAAATACCCGCTAAGCATGCACTCATTAGGTTTGCTAGCGTACCAGCAGCTACAGCTTTCAAACCTAAGTTTGCAACTTCAGCACGGCGCTCTGGTGCCATAACACCGATTGAACCTAACTGAATCGCGATAGAACCAATGTTAGCAAAGCCACATAGAGCAAAAGTCACGATCACTTGGCTGTGTTCAGATAACAGAGCTTTGTTCTCAACGAAGTCGATAAAAGCAACAAACTCGTTCATAACGATCTTCTGACCGATGTAAGAACCTGCCATCAATACTTCATCACTCGGGATACCGATCAGCCATGCAAGAGGCGAGAACAGGTAACCGAAGATAGCTTGCAGCGTAATGCCCGCAAAACCGAACGTTTCACCTAGGCTTTCTAGGCCAGTGTTGACCATCGCAATCACACTCACGAAGGCAACCAACATTGTACCAACCGCTACTGCAACCTTCATACCGTTCATCGCGCCGCTTGCCAATGCATCAATCACGTTGCTTTGGTCAGCTTTATCGAGCTCAATGTGGTCGTAGTCACTTGGTGTGCTGCGCTCAGGAACAATGATCTTCGCCATTAACAGGCTACCCGGAGCCGCCATAAAGCTTGCAGCGATAAGGTATTTAAGCTCAACACCAAGGCCAGCATAACCACCAAGTACACTACCCGCTACCGACGCCATACCACCTGCCATTACAGCAAACAGTTCCGAACGAGTCATAGACTTTAAAAAGGGACGAATAAGAAGAGGAGACTCACCCTGAGAAAGGAAGATATTACCTGTAGCAACCAGAGATTCAGCTTTACTTGTACCCAGCAGTTTTTGCACCGCTCCGCCCAAGATTTGAATCACTTTTTGCATGACGCCTAAGTAATAAAGCGCAGAAATCAAAGCACTGAAGAAGATAATGATTGGAAGCACGCGAACCGCGAAAATGAAGCCTTCAGTAGCAAGGTCACCGAAAAGGAATGCGATACCAACGTCTGCAAAACCAAGCAGGCTAGAAACACCATTACTTAGGCTTGTTAGCGCCAATTGTCCCCATGGGAAATACAATACTAAGGCTGCAAAACCGATTTGAAGTAATAGTGCACGAGAGACCGTTTTCCAGTTAATTGAAGAACGACTTTCAGATAACAGGTACGCGCAAGCAATCAGTGCAAGAACACCGACAAAACCAAATAGAATATTCATAATGTGTCCTAGTAATCCTTAAAGAGTGAACATGAGCCAAGCAAATGACATCAAAGGAAAAGGACAAAGAACCGCAAGCAAAACGCTACGCGATGAAGGAGCTAACAGGGTTAGCGAATGTAACAACGAGTTGTTCATGTAAAAAATCACCTTATACAAGCAGTGGAACGTAGCTGGTCCGGTCCGTGGGGTCATTCACATATCCATGTGACGGCTTGTATTGGCTAAGCACCGGCTTAAAACCGGAAGAGAAGTATAAATAGTTAAATGAGACTTTCATCACATTTTTTAACGCAAACGATCGCGCGGTCAAGGATTAGCCAAAACGTATTGTTTATCGTCGTTTTCGTGCTTCAAAACTGTAAACAATCTGTAGGGAGTTGAATTTGTAATGTTAAGTCTTTAAGTGTGTGAGCGTAATCACTCGGTTAATTCTGTGTGATTCTTACTACTTTTCTGTGCTCTGCCTCATTTCCCGAGACTTCAAGATTCATCTTAAGTTTAGATGCGTATATACTTTGTATGACCTCACCAAATAATTATCTATAAAATACCAATAGAGCTGATTAGATATAACAGCCATCGAGACTAAGAGAGGAAACACGTGAAGAAAATGGAAGCTCCGCACGACATGAACAATGGAGCTAGATTCAAAACAAATAGACACGGCTATGTGACAGTAGTTGAATATTATAATACCTATACTGTTATTGTCGCGTTTGAAAATACTGGAAATATCCGCGCTATCAGTGCGGCGAAATTACGTACAGGTCAACTCACCGATCGTTCTGTCGCGCCTGAATCAATTATGATTGGTGAAAAGGTTGAATCGGTTAAACACGGGATACTAACCATTACTCAAGTTGAATCTGAAAATATTGTGGTACTGACCAATGCCAATAACGAAGAAATTAGAATGTTATTGCCTGCCGTACAGAAAATGAAAGATAAAACAGAAGAAGTCGACAGTGAAAATATTGCCTCCCCAAAACCAACCTCTCTTAGCGAACTGACTAAAAGAAATAAAAAGACCAAAGACGTTAATAGCATGCTTAAGAAAATGCTTACTGACTACGGTCGATACGATTAACTCTCTGTTTTCAACAATAAAGCCTCTATAGATTTATATTCTAATATAAAAATTAGTTAAGCCTGCCTTTCTCAATAAAATACGTTGCATATTCGAGTGAAAAGTTAAATTTGATCAAAGTCTCACTCTGGATCTTTACTACAAATTAACGAGATCTCCATCACAATCTCATTTTAGTTTTGTGATGGGGATCTTATTGAAATCTGAATACTTCCATTACTATGCTCTCACACAATAAGAGAACGAAGTTTCTCAACCCCTAAAATCCAATTGAGACAAATATTATGAAAAAGATTCTTGTAGTTTGCGGTAACGGCCTTGGTACTTCTCTAATGATGGAAATGGCAGTAAAAGAAGTCGCTAAAAAAATCGGTTTCGAAGCAGAAGTTGATCACGAAGATCTATCATCTGCAGCATCAAGCAATGCGGATATTTGGGTTGCAGCAACAGACGTTGCAAACCAACTAAAAGACGCTGGTAAAGAGAATATCATCAGCCTTAAAAATATTTTTGACAAAGCATCTATTGAAGAACAACTAAAAACTTTCATGTAAGGTCAAAATTATGCAAAACTTTTTCGAGTTCATGCTCGGCTTATTAAAAGAGCCGGCGATCATGGTAGGTTTAATTGCTTTTATCGGCCTGGTTGCACAAAAAGCAGATGTTTCTACCATTCTAAAAGGCACAATTAAAACCGTAATGGGTTTCCTAATTTTAGGTTTTGGTGCTGGCGCTCTTGTTGGCGCACTAAATAACTTCTCTGTTGTATTTACTGAAGCATTCGGCGTAAGTGGTGTTATTCCAAATAACGAAGCAATTGTTGCACTAGCGCAAGAAGCATTCGGTTATGAAATGGCTCTAATTATGTTCTTCGCATTCGTTGTGAATATTTTATTGGCTCGTTTAACACCTTTAAAATATATTTTCTTAACGGGTCACCACACAATGTTCATGTCTATGCTGGTAGCGGTAATCCTGTCTACAGCTAACATCGAAGGCACTGCTCTCGTTGCAATCGGCTCGATCATTGTGGGTTCACTGATGGTTATCATGCCTGCACTTGCTCAAAAATACACAGAGAAAGTGATGGGTACTGATCAGTTGGCGATGGGTCACTTCTCAACGTTCTCATACTTAGTATCGGGTTACATTGGTAGCAAGTTTGGTGACACTTCAAAATCAACAGAAGACATCAACGTACCTAAAAGCCTAATGTTCCTGCGTGATACGCCAGTTGCTGTAGCAACAACAATGGCTATCTTCTTTATGTTTGCCTCAATTGTTGCTGGCGGTGACTTTGTTGAAACAGTATCAGGCGGTCAAAACTGGGTAGTATTCACCTTCATGCAATCTCTTGTGTTTGCCGGTGGTGTTTACATCGTACTGCAAGGTGTGAAGATGCTGATTGCTGAAATCGTTCCTGCATTCAAAGGTATCTCTGACAAGCTAGTACCGGGCGCAAAACCTGCTCTAGACTGCCCTATGGTATTCCCTGTAGCACCAAACGCGGTACTTATCGGTTTCCTTTGTTCTTTCGCTGCTGGCCTACTAGCAATGGCAGTTCAAGGCGCGCTTGGCTGGACAATCATTGTAGCTGGCGTCGTTCCACACTTCTTCGTAGGTGGTGCAGCAGGCGTTTACGGTAATGCGACAGGCGGTCTACGCGGTGCAATTCTCGGTTCATTCACGCAAGGTCTGTGTATCTCTTTCCTACCAATGCTACTGCTTCCAGTACTGGGTGGCCTTGGTCTTGAAGCGACAACGTTTGCTGACTTCGACTTCGGCGTTGTTGGTCTTATCCTAGGGTGGATTGTTTCATGAGCTTATTCGATTTAATTGGTAACCAAGGCGTTATCATCAACTCTGAAGAGAACCTAACGGTTGATGCTGCGATAGATGTGACCTGTTCAACACTGCTAGCGAGCAACAAAATCGAAGCAAACTATGTTGAAGCTATCAAGCAAAAACACAAGGATATTGGCGCGTACTATGTTCTAGCACCAAAGATTGCGATGCCTCATGCTCGCCCTGAAGATGGTGTGAACGAAGCATCACTGCAAGTAACGGTATTCAAGAAGGGTGTTGATTTAGAGTCAGAAGACAACGGTGACGTTTACCTTTCGATTACTCTGGCAGCGATGGACTCAGATAGCCACATCCATACGATTATGGCGCTATCAGAGTTGTTCCAAAATGATAATGACATTGATGCCATCATCGCAGCGGAAACTGAGCAAGCGATCATCGAGATCTTAAAGCGATACTAATCTCGATCTAAAAATCCTGATAAGCCCCCATTAAAAAAAGCGATAGCCTCGGCTATCGCTTTTCTGTTTCTGGTGTTTAGTCATTTCGACCGAGTATGAGTTTAGGCGTCACACCTCGAAAGCATTCAGTGGCGTTAAAACGCGTACATTCGTTTGTCTGTCGATAATTCAAAGCAATATTGCGCGTGTTTATTAAGGCACTCAAACACTTCTCGATCCAACTTAAAGTTATCAACGTGGTCCCTCAAAATAGCGAGAGTCTCTTCTAACGTCATGCCTCCACGATAAGGTCGAGACTGAGTTAGCGCTTGAAACACATCCACCACAGCAACAATTCGACTGGGTTGATCCAACTCTTCCGCCGTTTTTCCCATTGGGTAACCCGAACCATCTAACCTTTCATGGTGATTAGATGCCCACTGACAAACCTGAGGTGAACTGAACAACTCCTGCAATGCGAATCGAGTGTCCGTTGCATGGCGTTTAATACAGCAATACTCTTCTTCAGTGAGTAAATCCGGCTTATGCAGAATGTCATTAGGGGTTTGCAGTTTACCGATATCATGGACTAACCCAGCCAGATAGAGTTTGCGCTGAGTGGTGTAGGAATAACCCAGCTGTTTGGCGAGGTATTCTGAAAGCTGCCCAACCTTTAAAGAGTGCTTAAAGGTAAACGAACTTTTGGTATCAACAACATTGGCGATAAACTCGGCAAAGGCCACCGTCTCATCCAGCGACATTTGCTGGGAGAAAAATGGCACAGGTTCAAAGTTATCCCTCATGTTCTCGATGTATGGAATCTCCATAGAAAACCAGAAGTCATCCAAATCAACCAACTCGCACATGTGTTGCACAAGGTTGGTTTCGAACATCTCATCGGCTTGTTCAGTCAAACGTTCAATGATGCTCGCTTTGCCATCTGGTGTTAGGTTTCCATAACGATCAGAAGAGGTTATGCCGTATAGATAATCCACTCTATCAGCAAGCATCACGATAGCTGCTAACTCTTTTTCTAACTCGCTGATATGAATAGCCTTTAGCTCAAACCACGGAGTATGATGATAAAGAACCGGCTTAGCAAATATAGAAAGAACTGGGCACTCTTTTAAGATTTGGTAGCCCTTTTGACAATGGTGATAGCTTGAGTCAGGTACAAACCCAGACGTTAAACTGAGCTGTTCATCAATTTGCGAGACACCACAGTCGTGAATCAAGCCTAACGAAAACGCGAGCTGCGCTTGCTCTTCTTCCCACCCCACACTCAGAGCACATCGATACGCGATATAGCCCACTCTCTGTCCATGATTTTTACTTTCGAAACCGACGTTATCAAGCGCCTTAGCAATACCGAATAGAGCCTTCCTTAAGTCCACGGTCACGTCCTGGCAATGTTGATTCATTATTTAAGCCTAGCATTTTTATATTTTTTATATATTTAGGCCGCTAATACTAATGCATAGCTAATGATTATATACACAACTATTGTAAGGTTTAATGAGTTTCGTGATAGAACCAACGTATCACGAAAAATCCGTGCTACAAATGGTTGCATATTAAAAATCATGCGACATTATAGCCTGCCGACTAAGATTCGCTTAAATAAGCAGCCATAAGAAAAGGAAAGACATGTTTAAAACGGTTATCGACAACGAACTCTCCATCGCATTGGTTGAAGAGAGCTTCGCTTCTCACTACGCGGAAATCTCACAAAGCCAGAATGAGTACCTAAGTCAATGGCTCGTGTGGCCGCCACATTGTAAAACCGAGCAAGACTTTAGGATCTTCATCCAACGCTCGCTACACGATTATGCGGAAGGGAAAAGCATGACCTGTGCGATCGTGTATCAAGACAAGGTCGTCGGTAACTGCAGTTTCAATACTATTGATCATGATAAGCAAAAGGTGACGATAGGTTATTGGTTATCTGAGACATACCAAGGAAAGGGGATTGTGACGCGCGTTGTCCAGAAGCTGATTGATATTGCTTTCAATGAGTTAGATATGGAAAAGGTAGAGATATCAGCCGCAACCGGTAACCAAAGCAGCCGTAAGGTTTGTGAGCGCTTACATTTCACGTTAGAAGGTATCATCACGCGTAACGAAAACTTGAATGGTCGCATCATTGACCACGCTATTTATAGCCTTCATCGCTCTAAGCTCTAAGCTCTAAGCAGTAGTACTAAGAAGTCACTCATAGACAGAACCTTAAGCACTAAGCTCAGCGTAAATTCCGTCTAACGTAATGT